>CACXHF010000301.1 GCA_902767305.1 uncultured Eubacteriales bacterium | reverse complement strand
AGTCAATATTTCAGATATCTCGCTTGCCAAAGCGAAAGAAGTTCATCAGAAACTCAGTGACAACGGTCTGCGCGTCTGGTCCATCGGTTCCCCCATCGGCAAGATTTTCGTCAACGGAAATCATCCTACGCATATCGAATCCTTCCGCCGCACGCTTGAAATTGCACAGGTACTTGAGGCGGAAAATATACGTCTCTTCTCCTACTACATCGAAGAAGGAAAAAATCCGGAGGACTTCCGTAATGCCGTAATCGATCATCTCGGAACGCTTCTCAGTTACGGTGAGGGAACCGGCATCCGTCTCTGCCACGAAAACGAAAAAGGAATATATGGCGACAATGCTGTGCGCTGCCTGGACCTCCTTACGACGTTCCCGAATCTTTTCGGCATTTTTGATCCGGCAAATTTCATTCAGTGTGGTCAGAATACGCTCGAAGCCTGGGAGATGCTGCACGACCGCATCTTCTATCTGCATATCAAGGACGCACTTGCAGATGGAACAGTCGTGCCCGCCGGATACGGTAAAGGACATCTTCCGGAGATTCTCGCTGCCTATACTGCCCAGGGCGGATCCGCCGTCACCGTCGAACCTCACCTGCAGGCCTTCAGCGGTCTTGACCATCTTGAGCGGCCTAAGGAGGATCGCAAACTGGGTACCGGTTTCCATTTCAAAGATCACGACGAATCGTTTGATAAAGCCTGCAATTCACTTCGGGATATTCTGAATACGCTTTAATTCAAACACTCTTGACCCCAAGTACCTGAAAGGAGTTTCAACATGTCTGATTTTATTCGTCTTGGTATCATTGGTATCGGCAATCAGGGCTCCACATATGCCCGCCGTATTGTCAAGGAAAACTGGTGTCCGGAAATCCGCCTGACCGCCATTGCCGATAAAAACCCCGCCCGTATCGAATGGGCAAAAACAGCCATTTCCCCTGATATTCAGTATTTTGAGGATGCCATTGCCATGCTTGACAGCGGCATCATCGACTCCTGCATTGTCTCTGTCCCCCATTATGATCATCCCAGATATGTCATCGAATGCATGAAGCGCGGCATTCATGTCATGTGCGAAAAACCTGCCGGCGTATATACGCTCCAGGTTCGCGAGATGATGGAAGAGGCCAAAAAGCATCCCGATGTTGTCTTTGGCATGATGTTTAATCAGCGCACCAACTGCCTGTACCGGAAAATGCGTGAACTGATTCAGAGCGGCAAATACGGCCGTGTCCGCCGTGCCAACTGGCTGATCACCAACTGGTACCGCCCGCAGTTCTACTATGACAGCGGTGACTGGCGTGCCACCTGGTCCGGTGAGGGCGGCGGCGTTCTTCTCAACCAGTGCCCGCATCAGCTGGACCTCTGGCAGTGGATCCTGGGAATGCCCGTAAAGGTTCAGTCCTTCATGCGCTTTGGTCAGTGGCATGATATCGAAGTGGAAGACGATGTTACCACGATCATGGAATATGCAGACGGACATACCGGCGTCTTTACCACCTCGACCGGCGATCCCCACGGAACCAACCGCTTTGAGGTTCAGATGGACGGCGCTCAGCTGATTGCCGAAGGAGAGACCCTGATTCTTGCCGAACTGGAGCAGCTGGAACAGGACTGGACAAAGACCAATACACAGCCCTTCGGTTCCGTTCCGTGCAAAGTGATCAACGTCGAAACGGACGGCCTCAATCCGCAGCACCAGGGCGTTCTCAACGCCTGGGCAGGCGCCATCCTGCGTGGTGAGCCGCTCGTCGCCAATGGCAATGAGGGTATTAACGGCCTGATGCTCTCCAACGCCATGCATCTCTCTGCTTTCCTCGGAAAGCCGGTTGAGCTGCCTTTCGATGAGAAGCTCTACTATGACGAGCTCATGAAGCGCGTGGCTACCTCCAAACGGAAAACCGGTGGTCCGGCCGTCTTCGCAGATACCGGCAATTCATTCGCCGGAACCAAA
The DNA here is from genome assembly GCA_902767305.1 of uncultured Eubacteriales bacterium. Classification (GTDB taxonomy): domain Bacteria; phylum Bacillota; class Clostridia; order Christensenellales; family Aristaeellaceae; genus Ventricola. The sequence continues at coordinate 361 of CACXHF010000301.1, read as the reverse complement.
TAATTCCCCTGAAATCCGGACAGGAGCGCTGATGCGCTCCTGTCTTTTTCTGTTCTATGAAACGATTCAGGCAAAGGGATTGCAGGAATCATCATTGCTCAGATCTCGAAGTCTGCCTGCCGAATAACCTGAAAATCTTTCGAATTGATGTTGTGCGGATTGAAAAGCTGTTGTATCATATATTCAAAGCACATCATCGCTGTTTGGGGAGGAATATACAATGGGCAGTCCGGCTGGAATTGTGTTTCAAATTGTCTGTATCCTTGCTATTTTAGGCGTCGTGTTTCTGTTTCTTCGAAAGAATAAATCAGATAATTTTCCGATCACGAAGTTTCAGAAAAGTCTGGCAGTTTTCCAGATT
>CACXHF010000300.1 GCA_902767305.1 uncultured Eubacteriales bacterium | reverse complement strand
ATTTCATATCGTGCACCTTTAGCTCAGTTGGTAGAGCACCTGACTCTTAATCAGGGTGCCCAGGGTTCGAGCCCCTGAAGGTGCACTTTAGCAGGAGTCCGAACCCGGCAGGTTCGGATTTTTGTTTATCAGGAACATCTGACATGACGGATGTTTCTTTTCCGGGAGAGACGGATTTGCCTGCTTCCTCCGGAACACTCTTTTTCAGCAACTGTTTTTACGTGATGGAGGAGAAAAATGGATCATATCTGTATTCGGGATCTGTATGATTTGACGCATACCATGGCGGCTGAAATGCTTGGAGAATGTCAGTATCCCTGGGAAGCCCTTGACAGAATAGGTGATACAATTCTGAAAATCGGTGCATCACTCTCATCTGAGGAATATGAACAGAGAGAGGATAATGTCTGGATTGCCAGAAGCGCAACAATTGCATCCACTGCATCCATAACAGGTCCTTGTATTATCGGACCGGAAACAGAAGTTCGTCCCGGAGCATTTATCAGGGGAAAGGTTCTTGTCGGAAAAGGAGCTGTTGTTGGCAATTCATGTGAACTGAAGAACTGCATTCTTTTTGATGGTGTTCAGACTCCACACTATAATTACGTAGGAGATTCTATTCTCGGATTCAAGGCACATATGGGTGCAGGTGCAGTGACCAGCAATGTCAAAGGGGATAAGAAACCGGTTGTTGTCCATGGCGAAACGAATTATCCGACCGGACGGAAAAAGTTTGGTGCTATGCTTGGAGATTTTGCAGAGATTGGCTGTAACAGCGTTCTGAATCCGGGAACGGTGATCGGACGGAATACACAGGTATATCCGCTTTCCAGTGTACGTGGAGTAATTAAGGAGAATTGTATCGTAAAGAATGACCGCGGGGTCTTTGTCAAGGAAAAATAAACAAAGCGGGAAAAATCCCCGCTTTAACTTAGTGCTGCTCCTTATACAGCATGAGAGCCTGTGCAAGCTGGTCCGGACATGAGGTCGTTCCACGGCACTGAATGCCTCTGAGACGGCTGATTGCCTCGTCGATATGCATTCCTTTGACAAGTGCTGCAACACCTTGTGTATTTCCGCGGCAGCCGTTGGTAAACTGAACAAAAGTGATGATTCCGTTTTCATCTACTTCAAAATCGATTTTTGTTGAACAGGTTCCGTGAGTTTTATAAGTCATTGAGTCCTCCTGGTGAATTTTTTCACATTGTAGACAGACCCTGTGAAATTGTCAAGTCGAAATAGTACTGACCGAATAAGAATTTCACTGACAAAGTGCGTGGTTTGGATTATAATAATGGCATTAAGATGACGGATTATTCTGAAGTGTCAGAGTGTTGCCTCTGTTTTCAAAATTAAGGAAGATATTCATGGAAAAAAGACGGTTTACGTTTGCTTCACAGAAAAATAGATGGGGGCTTACAATCCTCAGTGTGATTCTTTTTATCATGCTTGGACCCTTTGCCAGCGTCTTGGCGTTTCTGCCGAGGATGATGACGGCACTGCCGATCATTCTGATTATTCTCCTGGGATATGTCGGAATCGTCAGTACGGTAGTATGTACGGCTGTCGTTACGGCATATGCCGCCCTTCTTTTCGGGGCCTACGGGGCTATAGGTGCATTAGTTTTCCTTGTTCCACCGCTGGTCTCTACTGCTGTACTGAGTGAAAGGAATATGCCTTTTTTCAGGTCGTGTGCGATCAGTGGAACGGTTATGATTATCTGCGAGTATCTGGTACTGGCGATTATCTCCATGGTAACCGGACAGGACGCTGTTTCTGCTATTATGCAGCTGTTTGTTGACTTCTTCAATGAGAATTCAATGCTGACATCTTCACTGCTGGATATGATGATGCAGAACGGACTTATCACGATCAATCAGGCTGTGTCAAGTGTCTCGCAGCTGACGGATGCAGACCGGATTGTCATATTGCAGAGCCTCATACGGAGCATGGATCAGCTTCTGCGCTTGGAAGTTCCGATGCAGATTGCAACAGGTGCCGTTTCTATGGGTCTTCTCGGGCAGTTCCTGATGCGTTATGCGATGAGGACCAAAGGAGAAAAAGCAGATTGTCCTGCATTCCGGACATGGAGGATTCCAGACGGTTTCGGCCGGGTGATGCTCATTACTGTGGGAGCAATGTATATTATGTCTCTGATTGGCAGAGGCATGGACGCTATGTTTACCGTAGTAAGCGGTGTATTTGAACAGCTTCTGGGACTTCAGGGAATTGCTGCGTTATGCTATATGCTGCACCAGAACGGAAAGAGCAGGAAAGCACAGATCTGGGTGTTCATTCTGGGGTATTTTGTTCTTGGAATTGCTGCAGTGATAGCTGGGATTATTGATCAGACGTTTGACTTTACACACCGCCGGGAGGAACTGAAGAAATTAGATGAACAGCGGCGTCGTGACGCGTATGATCCTAAAGCAGGCCGCTCAGATGAAAGCTGATCTGCCGGATGCCTGATGATGACTGGGCAGGGAAAAGAAACAGCAGATGAAAACAGAAGCCGGATCAGTGCGCTGCAACAATCAAAGTAATAGAAGTAACTGAACAGCATGATGCCGGAAAATCGGAATGCTGCTTACTTAGGAGGAGAAACCAATGAAAGTGATTCTGCTTAAAGATATTAAGGGAACCGGAAAGAAAGATCAGATTATTGAGGCATCTGATGGGTATGCCCGGAATTTCCTGTTTCCGAAAGGACTGGCTAAGGAAGCAAGCGCGGCAAATGTGAATGCCATTGAAAATGCAAAAAAGGCTCAGAAACATCGAGAGAGTGTGGAGAAGGCTGAAGCGGAGGACAAGGCACGCAAACTGGCTGGCAAGGTACTGAAGGTGACAGCCAGAGGTGCTGAGGGTGGACGCCTGTATGGATCGGTCACAGCTCAGGAACTTGCGGATGCGCTTGAAAAACAGTATGGCGTCAAGGTTGAAAAGCGCCGCATTGACAGTGCAAATATCCGGAATGCCGGTGAGTATAAAGTCAGTGTCTGGCTGTATGCCGGAATTACAGCAGAAATGACTGCTGTGGTTGAAGTGAGTCAGTAATCTACGGTGATTGATCTGAACAGGCGGATTGAGCAGATTTCAACTTTTCTGCCCGTAAAGGGAAGAAAGCGGAATCTGCTCAGTGTTTTTACAACCTGATTTCACTGAATCAGTGTGAAAAGGGCGGAGGAGAGCAAAAATGGACGAACAGGTGATGCGTGTACCGCCCAACAATGCGGATGCGGAACGGAGCACTCTGGGTGCAATGCTCAGAAACCGTGAAATGCTGACTCTGGGGTTTGAACTGCTCAAACAGGATGATTTCTATCAGCCAGCTCATCGCGAGATTTTTGAGGCGATGCGGATGCTGTCACTTTCAAGTCAGCCCTGTGATCTGGTGACGCTTTCAGCGGAACTGCAGAGAAGAGGAACACTTGAGGGAATCGGTGGAGATAACTATCTGATTGAGATTATGGCTGGTGTTCCGAGTGCGGTTCATGCTCGGGCATACATGCAGATAGTGGATGAAAAGGCTACTCTGCGCCGGCTTATCAATGCAAGCAATGAGATTCAGAACGCCAGTTATGCTCAGACGGATTCCGTTGAGAAGATTGTCAATATGGCAGAAAAATCCATCTTTGACATTGCTTTGCGGCGGAAGGACTCAGAGAATCTCATTCATATTGCTGAGGTTCTGCCGGATACCTACGCAAAAATCCAGCATTTGTTTAATCTGCATGGCGGGATTGACGGTGTTCCTACTGGATTTGTAGATCTTGACAATCTGCTGACCGGTCTGCATGGTGGTGAACTGGTCATTGTCGGGGCACGACCTTCCATGGGTAAAACCAGCTTCGGACTGAACGTCCTCTCACAGGCGGCACAGGCCGGGAAAACAGTGGCAATGTTTTCCCTTGAAATGCCCAATGAACAGTTGGCAATGCGTCTTCTGTGTGCGGATGCGAGGGTAGATATGCAGGCTGTACGACGGGGAACAATCCGTGATGAGGATTGGATACGATTGGCAACGTCTCTTGGACCGCTGGGGTCATCTAACATATATATCGATGATACCTCTGGTATTTCTCCTGCACAGCTGCGGTCGCGCTGCAGACGACTGATGATGGAAAGAGGTCTTGATATGATTCTGGTGGATTATCTGCAGTTGATGAGTTCAGATGGAAAAGCGGAAAACCGCCAGAATGAGGTCAGCGAGATTTCACGTGATTTGAAGGGAATTGCCAAAGAGCTGAATGTGCCACTGGTCGCCCTTGCTCAGCTTTCCCGTGCCGGCGCACAAAGAAGTGACAAACGTCCGATTCTTTCAGATCTGCGCGATTCGGGTGCTATTGAGCAGGATGCAGACGTCATTATGTTCCTGCACAGGGAGGAGTATTACAATTCCGATACTGAGGACAAGAACATAGCAGAGGTTATCGTGGCCAAACAGAGAAATGGTCCGCTTGGGACGGTTAAACTGGCATGGCTCGGGCAGTTCACCCGTTTTGCAAGCCTTCAGAAGGAGTAGTTTACTGATAATATGGAAGAAAATAGGATGGGAACACTGGTAATTGCTGAAAAACCTTCTGTGGGTCGAGATATCGCCAGAGTTATCGGTGCCGGGGAGAAAGGCGAAGGGTATCTGAAGGGGAATGGATACATTGTGTCCTGGGCACTCGGTCACCTGATTACATTGAAAGAACCGGATGAAATTGATCCGAAATATAAGCGATGGCGTGCAGACGATCTCCCAATTCTGCCGGAACGGATGGAAACAAAAGTAATCAGTAAAACAAGAGCGCAGTTTTCAGTGCTGAAAAAACTGATGAACGACAATGAGATTTCTGACATTGTCTGTGCAACGGACTCGGGACGCGAGGGAGAACTCATATTTCGCTATATCTATGAGCAGGCAAAATGCAGAAAGCCTGTAAAGCGCCTATGGATATCCTCGATGACTGAGGAAGCTATCCGGGCAGGATTTGAGTCGCTGAAGCCGTCTCAGGAATATGACAATCTATATCGGAGTGCTCGATGCCGTGCAGATGCCGATTGGCTGATTGGAATGAATGCGACACGGGCATTCACCATTCATTACAATGTCATGCTGTCTATCGGGCGGGTACAGACTCCGACATTGTTCATGCTGGTGCGCCGGAGACAGGAGATCGATAGCTTTGTTCCGGAAACATATTATACAGTAAGGGCGGACTTTGGCGATTATGAAGGTACCTATGTTGATGATGATGGTGCCAGGCAGATCCGGGAGAGAGAAAAAGCGGAGAAAATTTCCGCCGATGTTAAAGGCAGACCGGCAGAGATAACAGACATACAGACAGATAAAAAGACGGAAAAACCCCCGCTTCTGTATGATCTGACGACCCTGCAGAGGGAAGCTAATTCCCGCTTCGGCTATTCGGCCAAAAAGACCCTTCAGATTGCGCAGGATCTGTATGAAAAACATAAACTCCTGACCTATCCGAGAACAGACAGCCGCTATCTGTCGCATGATATGGTAGGAAAGGTTGAAGAGATGCTGAACCGCTATGAAGGGGCGCTTCAGGAAATAGGAAAAAAAGCCATAGAATACGGAATTACTACCCGGAGTCGGGTTTTTGATGATTCCAAACTGACGGATCACCATGCAATCATTCCTACAGGAAAATCAGCGTCACGAGTAAACCTTACAACTGACGAACGAAACATCTATGAGATGGTTGCAATCCGTCTTTGTGCTGTATTTTATCCTGATTATATTTATGAGACCCAGAAGGTGTCCACACTTTGCGAAGGGTATACTTTTCTAAGTCAGGGACGCCGTGTTATTCAGCTTGGATTTAAAGAACTGAATCCTGTACAGCAGAAAAAAGGAAAAAAAGGCACGGAGAGTGGAGATGAAAAAGAACTGCCTGCCGTGAGCAAAGGAGATATACGCACCTGCACAAAGTCTGCGGTCAAAGAAGAAACGACGAAACCACCCAAAGAGCATAATGATGCCAGCCTTCTGGCGGAAATGGAACATGCAGGCCGGAAAATCGAAGATGAGAATCTGAGGGAACAGATGAAGGATTTTGGACTCGGGACACCGGCGACCCGCGCGGCTATTATTGAGCGCCTGATACAGGTTGGCTATGTGCGGAGGGAAAGACGAAATCTGATTGCTACTGAAAAAGGAGTAAAACTCATTGAAGCTGTTCCACGGGAGATGGCCAGCCCTGAAATTACAGGACGATGGGAACAGATTCTGGCGGAGATTTCAAAGGGAGCAGATCGTGAAGCGGAATTCCGGCAAGGCATTGCGGAAATGGCGGTCAAACTGGTAAAGAATGCTACTATCGCGCCAGATGTTCATTTTGAACCGGAAGAGCGCAGAAAAAGCGGACGGGTAAAACAGAAAACTCCTTCTCTTGGCATTCCGTGTCCACTTTGCGGGAAAGGTGAAGTTGCCGAAAATCGGGCGGCATTTTACTGTACGCGATTTAAAGAGGGATGCCATTATACTGTCTGGAAAAACGCTCTGGTTCGCAGCGGCGGACCGGAAATCAATGAGAAACTGATGAGACTTTGCCTCAGCAGGCCGGAAGTCAGAGGATCTACAGGAATCATTTATACGAGTGCAAAAGGTGAACTGAAATTTGTGAGGGTAACGCCGACATAGCGGACGGAAATGGTGTTCTGGAGGTAACATGTTATATCAGGAAAGTGATTATACTGAGAATCTGGCAGGAATTCGCAGGGAAAGAATGATGCTTTATCTTCTGGCGATCCCCGGACTGGTACTGTGTGTGGCAGGTTTTGTGATCCGGAATCAGATCATGGCATCCGTGGGACTTTTTCTGATGATCGCTGAGATGATCTACACATATGATATGCGTCTTGGACCGCTTAAACGGTATAAGGCATATTTGGGGGAGATCCGTGAGGGACTCAGTCACGATACGAGGGGCGTCGTAATGCGTATCGGAGAGGAACCTGTTTTTACTGAGGGAGTCTTTTTCCGGGAATACCTCATCAATATCTATAAGGATCGGGCAGAGGATGGAGAACGCAGGTTTCTTCTGGACTGGCAGAAACCGGTGCCGGAATTTGTCGTAGGGGATTATGTGGTTATACACAGTCATGGCGTCTATGTACTGGGAATATCCCCGCTGGAGAGCCAACATGAGGAACAGTGAAAAGAAGTTCAGTCAGCATTCCGGTGTGCGGGTGCACGCCGCTCTTTTTGTGTTTGCACTGACATTGATTTTTTGCGGAATGCTGATCCTGAATATGCTGACGCCGCTTCAGGCAGATGACTATGATTACATGTTCAGCTGGGACACGGGTAGGCCACTTTCCGGTGTTACAGATATTCTGAAATCGCAGGCAGTGCATTACCGGATCTGGGGCGGTCGAAGTGTGACGCACACACTGACACAGATATTTCTGTTTCTCGGGAAACCATTGTTCAATATAGTCAACTCTTTGATGTATCTGATACTGCTCATGGTAATATTTCGCCTTGGCGGTGTAACGCTGAGCAGATTCCCGACCGGACTCCTGCTGGCTGTACATCTCTGTCTGTTTCTTTTCCTGCCTTTTTTCGGCGTTGTCTTTTTATGGCTGGATGGATCGTGCAATTACCTGTTTGGAACGACGTTGGCTCTTCTGCCGTTGCTGATAGGGAAAAGCAGGACTGAAGACGGATTTTTCAGCAGGAGGCAGTTCCTGCCGTTAATGATGGTACTGTTTTTTGTTGGCGGCTGGACGAATGAAAATACGGCTGCAGGAATACTTGCATCTGGCATACTGCTTTTTGTTTCTAAATGGAAACAGGTGGGAAAGCCGGATAAAGGATGGCTGGCCGGATTATTGTTTGAGACGGCTGGAGTTGCTCTGATGCTGCTGGCACCGGGAAACCGGGAACGGGCACAGGAATATGTAATAGACAGTTTTCTTCCTGAATATGGAAGAAGAATGATTTACGTATTGTTTTATGCGCTTCGTTTCTGTGGGGTTTTGTGGATTCCACTGGGAATATTTCTGTTCCTGAACAGAAAGCGGGCTGCTTTTTCGATGAAGCGTCTATCATGCGCCATGGCTGCGGCACTGGCAACCCTGGCACTGATCGGGTCTCCGGAGGTGTCTGATCGGACCTATCTGGGTCCTTTTGTTCTGCTGCTGGCACAGTGTCTGTCAGAGATCCGGATCCTGACAAAGGAGAGAGTAAACAGAGAATGCCATGCAGTGACGGCAGTATTTACGGCGCTGACTCTGGGAATGTTTTTCTGGGCAGGCTATGCTGTATCCCTGCATGCTGCTCGTTGGCAGACTCAGCTTGATCGGATTAAGCAGGCAGCTGAAGCGGGGGAAACTTCTGTTACACTGTCCACCGTAACATCTCTTTCCCCTTATACTATGACTATTCTGATCGAACAGAATCCTGATGACTGGCCGAACAGTACACTTGGAAAGTGGTTTGGAATAAAAATCTACGGAGAACAGGGATAAATGGAGTAAATTGTAAGATGCTCCGATGGGAACCAGGATATGTGTGTTCCGACAGAAAACATAGACTATAGAAAAATGCATAAAAATTGCATAAAAATCCCCGGAATCCTTTAGATTACGTGCTTGACAATTGAATAGTGCAAAACTATAATAAGGCGAAATTGCCTTTTTAAAGAAAGGGAGAGACTTGACGATGAAAAAAGTGTTTGCGTTGGCCGCTTTGTTGCTGATGCTCGTGTTGGTGCTGTCAGGATGTAATCTTGTCGGTCATGATGATGCACTGGATGCTGCACAGATCGTAGCAACGGTCAACGGGAAGGAAATCACCAAGGGTGAGTGGAAGTCCTACCGAGATTATATGGTGAATTATTATCAGCAGTACTATCAGCAGTACTATGGTATTTCCATGCCTATGAGTGAGGCGGATATTGAATCATACGGTGAGCCAGCTCTCGAGCAGATGGTTCAGTCGATGGTTGTTGATCAGAAGATGGAAGAACTGGGAATCAAGCCGTTGTCAGAGGAGGATGTGAAAGAAGTCGAATCCTACGCTGACAGCATGATGGACTGGTATAAGATGATGCTCCGCTATCAGAATCATGCCGATATTGAAACGGTAGAGGAGGAAGCAGAGAGACTGGCTAAGGAAGCTGAGGCAACGCCTTCCGAGGCAACGCCTGCTGAGCCTGCGCCTTCAATTGCACCCGAGAAGCCTAAGGCAACTATAACCAATGACGAACTGGATAAGATGCTTATGGATGAACTGACGGCTATGGGCTATACCCGTGAGTATTTCATTGAAAGCAGAACTGCCAGTGTTACGGATGAGAAGCTTCACGAGTACGTGAACAAGGACGTGACGGTTTCGGATGAAGAAGTGAAAGCTGAATTCGACAAAAAGGCTGCCGAGCAGAAGGAAACCTATGATGAAAACAAGCCGGCTTATCTCACAGCAGTCAATAATGGGACAGCTGTCTACTGTGTGCCGGAAGGGTATCGTGGTGTTAAGAATCTGCTGATTGGTCTGACAAGTGAGGACGATACAGCACTAAAGAATCTTCAGAATGAAATTAATACGGCTAAGAGTGCGGTGACAACTGCACAGTCTCAGCTTGATTCGCTGAAGGAAGAAGATCCGTCGGATTACGATGAGGAAACTCTCAGCACTTACAATGGACAGATCGAAACACTTGAGGCAACGATCACGGAAAATCAGGCAACAGTTGACGCAAAGACAGCCGAACTTGAAGAAGCCAGAAAGAAAGCCTTTGAGGATATCAGGGTGAAGGCAGAGGAAACATTGGCCCGTGCGAAAGCCGGCGAGGACTTTGATGCGCTGATTGAGGAACTTGGAACTGATTCCGGAATGAAGAGCGAGCCGAACAAGAGCCGTGGTTATCTGGTATGCGATGGTCTTACAACCTATGAACAAGCATTCCAGGATGCTGCGATGGCACTTGGAGCTGTAGGAGATATCTCTGATCTGGTAGAAACCAGTTACGGCTATCATATTCTGAAGTATGCCGGTGATATTGAACCGGGTATAGTTGAATACACCGATGAGGTGAAAGAGAAGCTTCACGGTACGCTCCTGGAGACGGCACAGGATGCTGCATATACTGCTGCTGTTGAACAATGGGTATCTGATGCGGATGTTAAGACTTACAACAAAGTGATGAAGTAATTCTCCGGAAAGATCCCTGAAAGGGGATCTTTCCTTTTCTCGAAGGAGAAAATCGGGCAGAATGAAAAAATTTTTGCTATGAGAGAAAAATAGGCTTGTCAAATATAGCGTAAAGCGGTATAATCTCACACGTTGACGTTTACGCACCAAAAAGGAGGTGTGATCATGGGAAAGATTTGCGAGGTTTGCGGCAAGGGCGCAATGTCCGGACACAATGTCAGCCACTCCAATCGGAAGACGAATCGTGTTCTGTTGCCGAATACCCAGAGAGTACGCGTTCGGGTCGATGGTACTGTTCGTCATTTGAACGTATGTACCAGGTGTCTCAGAAGCGGAAAAGTTGAGCGCGCACTGTAATTACTCTCAAGCACACTTTATCAGCACCGGTTACGGTGCTTTTTTCTTTTTCTCAGATAATCTGTCCGGAGGTAATTCGTTTTTTCGAATGTCTTACTGAGCTGGCTTCCCGGATGAACGGGAAAACAGGAGTAATCCGGCAGCCTTAAACCGAAAAACATGCATGTTTTCTTGCCAATCTGGCTTTTTTCATGTATACTACGGCTTGCAATTGGAATTCAGCGTTTTTTACCTTTAAGGAGGTTGAATAAAATGGAATGCAGAATTAATAATGCACTGGGTCAGATTACTATTTCTGAGGATGTGCTTCTGAAAGTCGCTGGTTATGCAACGCTGGAATGCTACGGTATCGTGGCCATGTCGAGCAAGCATGCAACAGACGGTTTTGTGGAGTGGCTCGGACGTGAGAACCTGGCTAAAGGTGTAGAAGTAAATATAACGGATGATGGGATTGATATTGATCTCTATATCATTGTGGAATACGGAATTTCTATTGTTGAGGTCTGTAATATCATTCGCTCCCAGGTTTGCTATAAAATTGAAAACATGACGGGTGCCAGAGTCCGTAAGGTCAATATTACGGTTGAAGGCATTCGTATCTGATGGAGGTGGAAGAATTGTCTCAAACGGCAATTGACGGTCAGCTGTTCAAAGAGATGCTCATCTCCGGAGCAAATCTGCTGGAACAGAACCGTGAAACAATTGATGCTATGAATGTATTCCCTGTACCGGATGGCGATACAGGTACAAATATGTCACTGACGATGAAATCGACAGTGCGGGACATCGAGGCAATGGATGAACACGATGCGTCCAAACTGATCCAAATTGCGTCCAAAGGGGCGCTCAAAGGAGCAAGAGGAAATTCGGGTGTCATTCTTTCCCAGATTCTCCGTGGATTTTCGAAGGGAATCAACGGTGCAGAGAGCATAAATGCTGTCACATTTGCAGCGGGTCTTAAGAGAGGCGCTGATACAGCCTACAAGGCGGTCATGAAACCGAAAGAAGGCACAATTCTGACGGTAATTCGTGTTATTGCGGAAGAGGCTGCACGATATGTTCAGCGCCATCCGGATGACCTGAGCGGACTGCTGGATAAAATGATTCGCAGTGGCGAGGCTATTCTCGCAAAGACTCCGGAAATGCTGCCAGCTCTCAAACAGGCCGGCGTGGTGGATTCCGGCGGACAGGGACTTATTACGGTCCTGCGGGGATGGCGCGCTGCATTTAACGGTGAGCATATAGAGTCTGTTCAGGAACAGCCGGTTCAGAGCATTGAAACAGATACAGAGACTGAGGAGGAAGTACTCAAGTTCAAGTACACTGTCAGCTATCAGATTCTCTTTATCAATGAGGGCGTGACAGAAGATGATCTTAATAAACTGCGAACCCGTCTAACACGTATCGGTGACAAGGTTACTTTGAATTTGGATGAGTTTCCCATTCAGGTAAAAGTGAATACAAATGATCCCGGAAAGGCCGTTCAATATGCCTGTGATCTTGGTGAACTGACGGATATTCACATAGACAACAAAGCGGAGGAACGGAGGGAAAAGGAACGCCAGGCTGAGGAGGAAGCTGCCGCTGCAGCCAGAGCTGAAGCAGAGAAAGCGAAAGCTGAGGAGGAAGATACAACCCCGCTGAAAGCATATGGTTTTGTTACGATTTCCATTGGTTCCGGCTTTTCTCAGATTTTCACGGATCTGGGGGTCGACTATATAGTTGAAGGCGGCCAGACCATGAATCCAAGCATTGAGGATATCCTGGACGCAGTTAATAAGGTGCATGCAGAAACAGTTTTTGTTTTGCCGAACAACTCAAATGTTATTCTGGCTGCTTCTCAGGCAGTGGAGCTGGCGGAGAAGAATGTTGTTGTGATTCCTACCAAGAATACGGCTATGGGAGTCGGTGCGGTCATTGCTTTTAATCCGGATGCATCTGTGGAAGAAAATCTTGAAAACATGACAGAGGCTGCTCAGCAGGTCAAAACCGGCCAGATAACCTATGCAGTTCGGGATACGGTTTTTGAAGATAAGGAAATCTCCGAAGGAGATATAATTGGTATTCATAATGGACGCATTGAGGTTGTAGGCAAGGATATTCATGATATGGCACTCGAACTGATCCGTCTTGTTGTTGAAGACGGAGACAGTCTGATTACTATCTACTACGGTGTTGATACCAGTGAAGAGGATGCGAATCATCTGTGTGATGAAATTGCTGCACTGTACCCGGAGATGGATGTTGAAGTGCAGTATGGAGGTCAGCCTCTCTACTACTACCTTCTTTCAGCGGAATAAATGTTGTTTTCAAACCTCCTGCACCTTTTGCAGTGAGGTTTTTTGAGGATATGATGAAGCTATCTGAGATGAAAGGCCTCGGCCCCAAACGTCTGGCTGCACTGGATAAACTGGAAATCCGAACACCTGAGGATCTGACGTTTTTTTTACCGGTAAACTATATGGATGCAACTTCGCCCCTTGATCCGGAACAGATGACAGACGGAGTTCTTGCCTGTTTTGCTGGAACTGTTCTCGGGACACCGTCTCTGAATACAGGATATGGAATGAAGCGGGTTATGGTCAGCATCGGAAACAACCGAAAAAAACTGCATTGTGTGTGGTTTAATCAGCCATGGATAAAGGAAAAGCTTCCGTCAGGTAGCCGTGTTGTTCTCTTTGGAAGAGCAGAAAAGAGAAAAAATGTAATTCAGGTGATGAATCCTCAGCTGCTTGAGGAAGGAGTTATTACTCCGGTATATCGGAAAATCCCGGAAATCGGCCAGAAGATGCTGAGAGACCTGATCCGGTCTGTATTGGATCAGCTGAATGAACCGGACTGGATGCCGGAACTGATTGAGAAAAAGTATCATCTGATGAACCACCATATGGCACTGGAACGAGTCCATTTCCCCACGACTCAAGATGAACTGGCACAGGCTAAACGGCGTCTGGCATTTGAAGAACTGCTTCTGTTCCAGGTGGCAGTTGCAGGTGGTGGAGCTGGACGAAAAACAGTCCGTCCGTTGATTATTGAACGTGGTTGGACGGAAACATTTCTTTCTGCACAGCATTTCAGCCCGACTGCGGCACAGCTAAGGGCAATACGGGAAATTGAAGCGGACCTCTGTGCGGATACTGCGATGGCCAGAATGGTCCAGGGAGATGTGGGATGTGGCAAGACTCTGATTGCATTTGCCGCCATGTACCTTTGTGTTCGGGCAGGCGGGCAGGCTGCCATGATGGCGCCTACTGAAATACTTGCGGCACAGCATTATGATAATGCGCGTACGGAATTTGGACGATTTGGCATTACATGCGGTCTTTTAACGGGAAAAATGACGGCAGCTGAACACCGGAGAGCAAAAGAACAGATCGAATCCGGTGAATGGCAGATAGTCATTGGGACACATGCGCTGATTACAGAGAATGTCCGGTATAAGGATCTCCGACTGGTTGTAACTGATGAACAGCATCGTTTCGGGGTGCGTCAGAGAACTCTGCTGAGTGAAAAAGGACTGAATCCTCATGTACTTGTTATGAGTGCGACACCGATTCCCAGAACGCTGTCTCTGATTTTGTACGGCGATATGGATCTTTCACTGGTGGATGAACTGCCACCTGGCAGGACGCCGGTCAGTACGAGGATTGTTCCTGAAAACAAATATTATGGGCTCTGGCAGTTTGTTAATAAGGAAGCGCTGTCAGGTCGACAGTGTTATGTAGTCTGTCCACAGATCGGCGAAGAAGAGGAAACGGATGATAAGAGTGCACATACTGTATACAAAAAGCTTGTCGAAACTTTTCCGAATCTTCAGATAGCATTGATTCATGGACGGATGACTCAGAAGCTTAAAGAGGAGAAACTAAACGGCTTTTATGAGGGAAAAGTGCATATTCTGGTTTCTACGACGGTAATTGAGGTGGGTGTGAATGTTCCAAATGCATCTGTCATGGTTGTTGTGGGCGCAGATCGGTTCGGACTGGCACAGCTCCATCAGCTCCGTGGACGTGTCGGCCGGGGAGCTGCGGAGAGCTGGTGTTTCCTTCTTAGTGAACCTACTGAACGGCTTCGTTTTCTCTGCTCGACCAATGATGGATTTGAAATAGCCAGAAAAGACCTTGAAATCCGGGGAGCAGGAGAGTATTTCGGGACACGACAGTCAGGAGCTCCGGAAATGCCTGCACTGGTATTGACAGCGGATTCCAGGCTTCTTGAAGAAAGCCGGGAGGCTTTTCAGATTCTTTCAGGAGATTCGAATAGGAAAAGGTATTCTGAAGTTCTCGAAATGGCCTTGCGGCGTTATCAGGGACGTAATGCAGCCAGGAACTAAAAGCTGAGAAGCACAATGGAATCAGAATCAAAACCCTTTGGTGCATCGTTTCTGGTATAATTAATCATAATTGATGAAAACCATTGGTGCTTTTTTATCAAAGATTGATTTGTATGGAAAAAGGACTTGTTTTCAGACTGAAACCGGCATATAATTCATTATGTGCGGCCATTTTTAAGGCTTTTACACTGAATGTTTCTACCAGATTTATCAGTTCAGTAATCTTAAGGAGGAAAAGCATAGCATGACAAAGTATGTATACCTGTTTAAAGAGGGTAATGCTAACATGCGTAACCTGCTTGGCGGTAAAGGTGCAAACCTGGCCGAAATGACCAACCTTGGTCTTCCGGTTCCTCAGGGATTCACCATTACCACCGAGGCATGCACCCGTTATTATGAGGACGGGAAGGTCATAAATGATGAAATTGTAAAGCAGATCTATGAAGCACTCGCAGAAACTGAGAAGATCAGCGGAAAGAAGTTTGGCGATCTTGAGAATCCATTCCTGGTGTCTGTCCGTTCCGGCGCCCGTGCTTCCATGCCTGGTATGATGGATACGATTCTGAACCTTGGACTTAACGACGTTGCTGTTCAGGGACTTGCGAATCTGACCCAGAATGAACGCTTTGCCTATGATGCCTATCGTCGTTTTATCCAGATGTTCTCCGATGTTGTCATGGAAATTCCGAAGCCCCTGTTCGAGAAAGTTCTTGATGAGTTCAAAGAGGAGAAGGGCGTCAAGTTTGATACTGAGCTGGATGCTGAGGACATGAAGCATATCGTTGCGCGCTTCAAGGAAATCTACAAGGCCAATAAGGGTGAGGATTTCCCGCAGGATCCGAAGGTTCAGCTGATGGAAGCCATCAAGGCTGTCTTCCGTTCCTGGGACAATCCCCGT
>CACXHF010000299.1 GCA_902767305.1 uncultured Eubacteriales bacterium | reverse complement strand
TAATGGGAGACACGCTCATCGCCAAGGGCGGCAATCAGGGCATCTTCATCGACCAGACCGCCGCGGGCGAAGTTCATGATCCGGACGCCCTTCTTGCACAGAGAGAGGGCACGGCGGCCGATCATGCCGCGGGTCTTGTCATTCAGCGGAACATGAACCGTCAGGAAATCGCACTCGGCGTAGACGGCATCAAGAGAGGTCTCACGGCGGACCTTGCGGGACAGTTTCCAGGCGTGATCGACGGAGATCATGGGATCATAGCCGACGACGTTCATGCCGAGGGCGACGGCCGCATTGGAAACAAGGACGCCGATGGCGCCCAGGCCGATGACGCCCAGGGTCTTTCCGCGCAGCTCGGGGCCTACAAACTGGCTCTTGCCTTTTTCAACATTCTTCTCCAGCTTGTCGCCCTGATCGATCTGGGTTGCCTTTTCCCATTCGATGCCGCCGATGATGTTCCGGCAGGAGAGGAGCATGGCAGCGATGACCAGCTCACATACGGCGTTGGCATTGGCACCCGGCGTGTTGAACACGCAGATGCCTGCTTCGCTGCAGGCGTCAATGGGGATATTGTTGGTGCCGGCACCCGCACGGGCGATGCACTGGACGCTGGCAGGAATGGCCATTTCATGCATGGATGCGGAACGGACGAGGATCGCATCCGGATTGTCAAAGGTGTCAGAAACATGGTAATTGGCATGAAGTTCGGTGTAAATAGCCGGGGAAATGGCATTCAGTGTTTTAATATTGTATTCCATAATTTCTCCTTTTCGGGCGCTGCGCTGTCTGCCGGTTTCACGGATGCTGCAGGATGTGCTGCCGCACGCATCAGGCCCGCTCCTTTGTCGTTTGCTTCCCGAGAATACGGACCGCCGGTGAGGGCGGTCCGGGAGTATCAGAATCAGGCGTTCGCCTGTTCAAATTCCTTCATGAAGCTGATGAGAGCACGGACACCTTCGATCGGCATGGCATTGTAGATGCTGGCACGCATGCCGCCCACGATGCGATGGCCCTTTACATTGACGAGTCCCTTTGCAGCGGCTTCCTTGCAGAACCGGGCGTCCATATCCGGATCGCCGGTCACAAAGGTCACGTTCATGCGGCTCCGGGAGTCCTTGTCGGCAGTGCCTTTGAAGAGGCGGCTGTTGTCGATGAAGTCATAGAGGAGGTTTGCCTTCTCAATGTTGACCTTTTCCAGTCCGGCGACGCCGCCCTGTGCCTTGATCCACTTGAACACGCGGCCGGCAATGTAAATGCCGAAGCAGTTCGGGGTATTGAGCATGCTGTCCTTGTCGGCCATTTCCTTGAAGTTCATGACCTTCGGCGTAATGGGCATTGCATGGCCAAGCAGGTCTTCACGGACAACGACGATCACCACACCGGCTGGCGCCACGTTCTTCTGGGCGCCGGCATAGATCAGTCCGAATTTGGAAACGTCGTAGACTTCGCTCAGAATATTGGAGGACATATCGGCAACCAGCGGGACGTTTCCGGTTTCCGGAAGACTGGACCAGCGGGTACCGTAAATGGTGTTGTTGGTGGTGATATGGACGTAGCTGGCGTCCGGACTGAGGGTGTAGGCGGGAATGTGGGTATAGTTGTCCTCACGGGAGGAACCGGCAACCACGACTTCACCGTACTTTTTCGCTTCGACCAGAGCATTGTGAGCAAAATTGCCGCTGTCCACATAGTCCGCTTTTCCGCCGCGCATGAGATTCATGGCAACTGCTGCAAACATGGCTGTGGCGCCGCCCTGAAGGAAGAGAACCTTATATCCCTCGGGAATCCCCATAACATCCTTCAGATCTGCTACGGTCTCCTGGAAGATGTCCAGATACATTTTTGAGCGATGGCTCATTTCCATAACGGACATGCCGGTATTCCCATAGCAGAGAAGATCACGCTGAACCTCTTCAAGTACCGGAAGCGGCAGCATGGAGGGGCCGGGAGCAAAGTTGTAAACGCGTTCCATTACATTCACCTCTAAGACATTAATCGTCCGTTCCGGAGGAAGGACGGAAAATAAACGCATGTAGTTTAACATGAATCGAACGAAAATGAAAGTGAAAAAAAGAAAAAATGCAGATTTAGAGAGTTTTTCCGATCCATACACCTGATTTCTGCAATATAATTCAGCAGTTTTGCCTTAATACCGGATTTGAAGACGCCCGGAATCTGAAAGACAGAGGGGAAAGCAGATGACAGAATGAGAAAAGCGGGCAGCAGAGCATGAAAGCTGCATGAAATGTGCACAGGCGGTTCTGTGTGAACCTGAGACGGCAGCAGACCGGTATGAGGAGATCCTGCCCGGTGTTCAGGCGCTGGAGGCGTATTGTCGGGGACTGTGCGCCTGGGTTTTAAAGCAGATGAACAGGGACTGTTTCCGCCGGAAATGAAACGGGGCGTTCTCCCGGAGGACGGTCCGTATGAACTGCCGGAACGGGTTCAGATACTTGCCGGCAGGCTGAGGAAACTGATCCGCCGGCAGACAGACGGGGGAGGACTTTCCGGAAACGGATAAAGAAAGGCCGGCAGAATCCGGAAGAAGGAACGGACTGCCTGTGCGGTCAATGCAGACAGGGAATACTGCTGTTTCCTGGATAACGAAAAAAGAACGGCTTCACAGAAGCAGGCATGCTGCTGTGAAGCCGCTGTTCGTTGTTCAGACCTGCTGGCGGGGATCTTCCCTTTTCGGGAGGAGATGCCCTTCAGATACAGATTACTTTTCGGGGGCCTTGAAGGAGATCATGGTTGCGCCGGTCATGGCATCTGCGGAGAGCAGGGAGATCGGAACGGTCTCGAGGCTCAGGGTAGCGAAGCTTCCCTCATAGCCGCTCTCGGTGACGAACTTGAGGGTGAAACGATGATTTCCATCCTCGTTCTTGGGGAGGTCCAGGGTCAGCTAAAGGACTCCGTCAGGAGCCAGACCTTCTTCGCCGATAAAGTTGTCACTCGTCTGGCCGGAGAGGTTGTCGGTCACGGTCAGAGAGGTCACTTTCTCCCCGGTGACGTTGTAAATGGTATAGACACCAACCTGCTTGGGAACTGAGAAGGAGATCATGGTTGCACCGGTCATGGCATCTGCGGAGAGCAGGGATATCGGAGCAGTTTCAATGCTCAGGGTGCCGAAGCTGCCTTCGTAACCGCTCTCGGTAACGAATTTGAGGGTAAAGCGATGGTTTCCATCCTCGTCCTTGGGGAGCTTCAGGGTCATATCGTAAACTTCGCCTGCTGCAAGTCCTTCTGCAGGAAGGATGTTGTCGGAGGATTCGCCGCTCTTGTTGTCAGTCACGGTCAGAGAGGTCACTTTCTCACCGGTGACGTTGTAAATGGTGTAGGAGCCGACCTGAACATCGTCAGCAGTTTCTGCAAGTGCGATGGCAGAAACAAAGAGAAGAGAAAGTACCAGAAGAAGTGAGGCAAATTTGCGCATGGGTGATTTCTTCCTTTCATAAGTGATCGGGGAGATTATACCATTTTTTCAGGAAAAAGAAAGGACTGCAGTGAAATATGTTCTGTTTCTGATGTTTTGTTTGGTTTTTCCGGAAAACGGATGCAGATTTGCTTCGGAAAGGCATTTACAGGACCGGAAAGACGGCCTGAATGGTGGAATTGTCTACGTAGTACTCATACTGATACTTTACCCGTTCACTGATGTTTTCATCGTCCAGATTGTAAGATTC
>CACXHF010000298.1 GCA_902767305.1 uncultured Eubacteriales bacterium | reverse complement strand
GTCCATGTATCTCTACAGTCTCGCAGCAACGAAAATAGACCCAAACGTTGAGATCTTCGACAATACTTCCGGCAAAACGGAAATAAACAAAACTGCCCTGCTGAACGGTCTTGATTATATCTACAGCGGACTGAATCAGGGACGAAGTCTTGACAATATCATCTCTGAGATTTCCCCAAAGGACAACGATAACAAACCCTGTTTTGAAGGCACCACCGGATTCGAGAATTACTTTATGCAGGGCGATGATTTCGGATCAAAGTTTGTTTCCGATCTCCTTAAGTTTCTTGAAGGGAATACCGTCATTGAAGAAGGCAACATTGTGATTGAGAGCGGTTCCGTTCTGCCTGAAATCACAAACGGGGCTGAGCCGTTCATGAAAGAAGGAGACCAGAATCCGCCTTCTGTCTATCTTATCCAGAATGTTGAATCACCGGAGGAAGGCAGTTCATACTTCATCTACTCTACTGTAGATCCGGCAAAAACCGCCCTCAGCGGTGGACGAACTCTGGACTACTCCGCCGTACAGCAGGATGGTCTGACCGAAGAGGAACAGGAAGCACGCAGAAATGCCAATACCGGGGAAGAGCCTCTGTTTGTCGATCTCAACAAATCACCGGATGATCCAGGTGCAATTGTCATCAACGTCAGCAGTTCAGCGTACATTCCCGGCATGCAGTCCCCCGTTCTCCCGTCAGAGAAAGAAGCAGATACAGATGCGGAATCCTCCACCGCTCCTGCTGATGCCGTGAATGAAAACACGCAGGAAAATCCGGTACAGGACAATCCTCCTCAGGAATCGACCGGCGAAGGCCAGGACAAACCTGCCGACCCTGTGACGGAAAGCCCGCAGGATCCTCCTGCTCAGAACAATCCTCCTCAGGAATCAGCCGGCGAAGGCCGGAGCGGATCAGAGACAACCGGAAACACAGCTGTACCTGAATCCTCTTCCGGAAGCGCACCGCAGGAAACACCGATTGAGAATGGAGGCAATTCGGACAGCCTGTCCGAACCGTCTCCGAAGACAGTTCCCGAATCACCCGCAAAGGAACCGGATTCTTTACAGCCGGAAGTCTCACTGCCTTCGTCTCAGGAAAACATTCCGAATACTCCGTGAATGGCTTCAGGAAAACGGACCACTTAAAACCCCTTCCCGGCAAACTGCATCAATAATCAGAACAGCCCGGAACAGAAAGTATCTGTTCCGGGCTGTTCTTTTCAGGCGATAAAAATATACTGTTTCATGGAACTTTTGAGAGATGTTCCCTGACCGCATGGATTTCATCCTCCGTCAGGCCGATCCTCTTGAGATAGGCAGCAGCGCAGGCGGACAGATCGTTTTCGACCGTAAAATCCTCTATGCCCAGCGCTTTGCTGAAAGGCAGACCAAACACTTTATGGAGAATCGTTTCATAACGTTCCTCACCCTTGTGAATCCCATAGAAATTGGAATACGTCTGCATGTAATCCTCTGACACCTGCTGTGCATCTGCGCCCATCAGACATTCAAGAAGTGCGCACATGAAGCCCGCCCGATCCCTTCCTTCCTTGCAGTGAATCAGGTACGGTCCCTCCTGAGCAGCTATAAACCGAACCGCTGCCGCCATTCCCTGTTCAAATTCCTTCGATAAATAATTTGTTGGCAGTTCCTGCGCAAAAATGCTGCAGCAGGAATAAAAAGTCTGTGCATAGTCCGGATAGGCCTTCATCGTCTCTTCAGAATTGCAGAGATTAATCACTGCAGCAACTGCCGCATTTCCCAGAGCCGCATCTGCCTCCCTGTTCCGATTCAGAGCAGGATCCACCGGCGATGAAGAGCGATACAGCACATAAGGCGCGATTCCGGAAGAGGAAACCATTCGAAAATTGGCATACTGTTCATCTGTTTCATCCGGATAATCGGCCCGATCAAGCGAACGTTTCAGATTCCGGACCATATATTCATCCCTGTATCCGCCTTTTTCCGACAGGGAAATCGTTATCCCTTCCTGTCCCTCCGGGAACGTATTGAACAGCCAGATATAACCTGGTTCCTTATCCGTTTTTTCCTTGACCGCCAGTCCGGTCTTTTCCGCAAAACTGTCTCCATTGATTGCCAGAGACAGAAAACTCTTCTCCGGTTCATCACTCAGAACCATCTTGCAGACCATATTTCCGGCATCCACCTCTGAATAATCTGAACACAGGGGAACCGGGTATGTCTGCCCGCCAATGATAACCGAAAGAACATCCCCAAACTGATAGCCAAGATCAGCAAGTGCATTTCCGGTTATCTTCAGGAAAACATTTCCATGCTTGCTGATCTCACGAACGTCAGTCTGTACCTCATCCGGCGCTGCTGAAACTAACGTCTCATCGTCTGCTTTCTCAGGGATTCCGGCAGTTTCAGATTCGTTCAGACCTGCCGAATCCTCTGTCGTTTCAGCTCTCGCCTCCGGTAAATAAGAATCCGTTCTCCCGGCATACACCGATGTAAAAAGCACCAGGCAAAAAGTCAGAAGCAAACATAGTTTTTTCATATCGTTTTCCCTTTCCTGTCGGATCAGTCCCACTCTTCCTGTTCTTCAACCTTCTCCGCAGAAAAGTCCATGCAGCTGTCACACCTCAGGCGTCACTGTCAGTCAGATTTGCCCCCACAGGTGTCAGCCAGTTTCCAGACAGTCACTGAACCCCTGTCCTTCCTGCAGATAAACCGATGCGCTTTCAGATACGAAGTGCTTTCTTGACATCCTCCCACTGTCCCAGAACCAGAATTGTCTCATTTTCACTGAGAATGGTATCCCCGTCAACCTGCAGGCCAATGCCGTTTGAACGGACTGCCAGAATATTCAGATTATACCGTTTTCGAATATCCAGTCTGCCAACCGTCTTTCCCTGCCATTCCTCCGGTACGCTGACCTCATAAATGCCTATGTTCCCGTCAAGCCCGATATAATCGAGTACATGATCCGTCGTATGCCGTACTGCCATCCACTCTGCCATCTGCTTTTCCGGATAAATCACATCGTCCGCACCATTACGGAGCAGAAACTGCCTCTGGATATCACTGGAGGCGCGGGACACAACTTTCTTTGCACCCAGTTCTTTCAGATAGGCAGTAATGACCAGTGAATTCTGAAAATCATCTCCGATTGCCACGAGACAGACATCGTAATTATCTACTCCCAGTGAACGCAGAAATGTCATGTTGGCCGCATCACCGATCTGTGCATCCGTCACCATGGGCAGCACCTCGTTCACACGCTGCTCATTCCGGTCAACCGCCATGACTTCATGGTTAAGCTCATTCAGCTTTTCCAGTGTATGTTTTCCAAACCGGCCCAGGCCGATCAAAAGCACCGATTTCATCTTTGTCCTCCTTTTCGGACTTCGTCTTTTTTATCTGACATCGCAGCCGCCGTTCCCTGACGGTCTGCCCGGCCGGCAGTTTCCCTTCCAGCCGGACAACAGAATCTGAATCAGCCGACGGTCACCTTTTCCATGGGATAGGCGCTGTTTACGGAAACCCGCACCGGCTGCGCCGCATAGATCAGCGTCAGTCCCCCTACACGTCCAAGGAACATCAGTACGATCAGGATGAAACGGGAGACCTGGCTGAGATGACTGGTGATTCCCAGTGTAACACCTACCGTACCGACTGCAGAGGCTGTTTCAAACATACAGGTAATCAGCGGAAGACGTTCGATATGGCTGATCGCCAGGGCACCGACATAGAACAGGACAGCATACATCACCAGAATTGCCATCGTGTTGCGCACTGCCTCATCTGCAATGCGTCTGCCGAAACAGGAAATATGATCTTTCCGCCGGAAAACAGACCATGCCGTCAGAAGCAGCACAGCAACTGTCGTCGTTTTCATGCCGCCTGCTGTTGATCCCGGAGAGCCGCCGATCAGCATCCAGAAGATCATCAGCGCCTGACCGCTGTCGCTGAAAAGGTTCAGATCCACTGTATTAAAGCCTGCCGTCCGAAGGGTGACCGACTGAAACAGTGCCGGAAGGATCCGGTGTCCCGCAGATAAATCAGGCAGTTCAAAGAACTGAATCCACAGCGCCGGAATCAGAATAAGAATTGCCGAGGTCAGGAGAACAATCTTGGTCTGAAGTCTGTAATGTCTGAATCCGAGTCCGTACTGCCGGAAATCATTCCATACCAGAAAACCGATCCCTCCTATTGTAATAAGGGCCATGATTACCACATTCAGCCAGACGTCCTGCGCAAATTCCGTCAGGGAGGAATAGGGGCCACGGACTCCCATCAGGTCAAATCCCGCATTACAGAATGCTGAAACAGAATGGAATACCGCATACCAGATTCCCCTTCCCGGGCCGAAGCGGGAGATCATGACCGGAAGCAGCGCTGCCGCTCCGATTCCTTCAATGCACAAGGAGGTTATTACGATAAACCGGGTCAGCCGTACAATGCCGCCCACCTGCGGTGCAGAAATGGATTCCTGCATCACGCTGCGCTGCATCAGCCCGATCTTTCGTCCGGACAGAAAAGAGAGAACTGCCGCCATGGTCACAACACCCATTCCGCCGGTCTGGATCAGTGCCAGAATCACCGCCTGTCCGAATGGAGTCCAGCTGGTAGCCGTATCCCGAACCACAAGCCCTGTGACACAGACTGCCGAAGTTGCCGTGAACAGACAGTCTGAAAACGAGGCGCTGCCCGGTCCGCTTCCTGAAAACGGAAGCATCAGAAGAAGTGTCCCGACCAGAATCATCGCCGCAAATCCCGCCACAATGACCTGAAACGTTGTAATTCTGAATCTGTTCCTGTTTTTTTCTGCCACTGTTTCCATCCTCTCTCACACGTGATATCCGGAACTTCCTGCCAATAAATAAACCACCGCATAACGCGGTGGTTCTGAAGAACACTCCTGTCCGGCTTTTCTCCGATCATCCCGTTTTACTGCAGGATAATAGTATACTGCTTTATCTGAGTTTTTCAAGTACCTCGGCCTTATCCGGTACACTTGAAATACCGCCGTGCTTCTGTGTGGAAAGGCTGGCTGCCGTGCAGGCAAACCGCACAATCCGGGTCAGTTCCGCCTCTGTCAGCTCGCCCGGTTTCTTTCCAAGCTCCAGGAACTGGCTCATGGCAGAGCCGCCGAAAATATCCCCTGCTCCGGTCGTGTCCACCACATGAATTCCTGCAGGGCTCTGAACCGTTATCCGGTTTCTGCCGGCCGCAGCATAACACCCCTTCGGGCCAAGCGTCACATAGACCAGAGAAATGCCAAACTCGCTCAGAAGCTTTTCAGCGCCTTCCTCCGGTGTAATTCCAAAGAGAAAATCGATCTCCTCATCACTGATTTTTACAATGTCTGCCTGTCTGAGACTCCACAGAATTGCTTCCCGGGCTTTTTCCTCACTTGCCCAGAGGGGCTTGCGCAGGTTCGGATCAAGGCTGACCAGCACGCCATTCTGCTTCGCCGTCTCAACGGCCAGACGGGTAGCTGCCGCAGCCGGTTCATCGGTCAGCGAAAGCGTTCCGAAATGGAACACTTTCGAACCGCGGATCATCTCCTCCGGAACCTCTTCTGCACGCAGGCAGGTATCCGCCCCCGGTTTGCGTGCAAAGCTGAAGTCACGGTTTCCGCCGGCATCAAGGGAAACAAAAGCCAGCGTCGTAAAAACCGTCGGATCAATGACAATTCCACGGCTGTCAATGCCGGCTTTTCGAAGAGTTCCGATCAGAAGACGGCCGAACATATCATCGCCCACTTTTCCGATCATTCCTGTCCGGCATCCGTACCGGTTCAGTGCTGCCAGAAAATTGGCAGGTGCGCCGCCCGGATTTGCCTCAAGCGTCGGATATCCGTCCTCATTTACAGACCGGGGTGCAAAATCAATCAGCATTTCACCAAGAGCTACCACATCATACATAGTCCTGTCCTCCCTGG
This sequence comes from uncultured Eubacteriales bacterium, assembly GCA_902767305.1. Taxonomy (GTDB): domain Bacteria; phylum Bacillota; class Clostridia; order Christensenellales; family Aristaeellaceae; genus Ventricola. The sequence continues at coordinate 4,250 of CACXHF010000298.1, read as the reverse complement.
GGATATCCCCTTCTCTGCGAACATGCGCAGCTTTTGTTCTGTCCCGGATCCCGGCAGTGCCGCTTTCCGGGTTTCTTTCATCTTTATGGTTATTCCCGCGTTGTACTTCCTTTTGCATAACTCACCGGCAGAATAATCAGCGACGGAACATTGGAAAAATGACGGAAAAGAACGGTGTGGACGCAGGTCTCTGCAATTTCAGCCACGGGCTGAACAATCGTAGAGACCGCATACTCCTGATTCCCGAACATCCGTATTCCATCAAATCCGATCACCTGAACATCCTCCGGAACCCGTACGCCCAGCTCACGCAGCTTTTTTATGATAATCCATGCCAGAGAATCCGTCCCTATAAACAGTCCATCAAACTCCAGCCGTCCGCCGCTCATATGCTCCTGCAGGAAACGGTCAAACTCGCTGAACGAATCCTTTTCCTCCACAATCGCCTTAACCTCAAAAGGCAGCCCCATCTCAACGCAGGCTGAAACAAATCCGTCCTTGCGTTTTTTCGGCTCAGTGGGCAGTTCCGAAGCAGCTCTCAGAAAAGCTACTCTGGTGCATCCCAGTTCCCGGAGTTTTTTCGCTGCCATCACGCCGCCGCTAAAGTTGTCCGCTGCGATGCAGGGAACAGAAACAGAAAAAAAACGGTCAATGGTAACAAGCGGAATATTTTCCGGAATAACCAGATCCGGATTATAGGTCAGCGAAATAATCCCGTCTACCCGGTTCTGCTGAGCCATCTGAATCAGCTCAGTCTCCCGTGCACGGTCATTTTCCGTCAGGCAGAGGAGCATCCGGCGTTTCCGCTTTCCAAGTGCAAGACAGATATGATGAACCAGAAGTCCGAAAAACGGATTATCCGCATTGGGCATGATGACTGCAACCGTGTTCGTCTCATCCGTCCGAAGCGCGCGTCCGCTGCTGTTGTACTTATAACCAAGCCGGTCAATCGCTGCCAGTACCTTTTCCCTGAAGGCTTCTCCGACCTGTTCGCCATTTACAACGCGGGAAACCGTTCCCAGTGCAACACCGGCTTCTTTTGCCACATCCGCCATCGTTGGACCGCTATGTTCCCTCGGTATACCATCCCCCCGTTTCATAAAATTTCATGAATCAATACTATCATTTTCATTTACTCCGGTCAAGTCATCTCTTTAAAGATTCCGAAAAAACATTTTTCCCTCCGTCCAGGCTGGAATCATCTGTCTGATCATCCTCCCCGTCGGTCTGCTCCTGTCGATTCATTTTTCATGAAACTCGAAAGTTCGTTTCATGCCTAATTACATCGTTTTCGTACATTTAAATCCATATTTCGAGAAGATTTTTGGCGTATTTACAAAATTTTATCCGGCATTTTTCACATTTTACGATTGACAGCTTCTGTGGATTATGTTATCCTCTCATCACACTTCATGAAACGTTTCATGTTCAGTTTCTACCAGACTCCGGACAAGCCTCACACTTTTTCTTTTCTTTACGATTCATTTTCTTGTCGTTTTCAAATGAAACGTTTCATGATTCTTTCTTAATTCCAGTGCCAGTCCTTCGATCACAGGTCCGTTTCCTCCTGCTGCATCCGCTGCAGGACGGATGATTCAGTTTCCTCTGTTTGTAAATCCGGCATGAAACCGCCAGAGTTTACATATAGAAAAGAAAAGGAGTGTGTTCCCATGGCCAAAAATGGCAAAGCATCCGCCGATCCCAATGCACACGACCGGTCATTGATTCAGCGTATTTCACACGGCTGGCAGCTGTACGTTCTGTTGCTGCCGGCACTGATCTGGCTGATTCTGTTTGCCTACTATCCAATGTACGGACTCATCATTGCCTTCAAGGACTTCAAAATCCGCGCAGGCATTCTGGCCAGTCCGTGGGCAGACCCGCTGTTCAAGCATTTTACCAATTTTTTCTCTACTACCATCGCAACAACAACCATTGTCAATACCATTCTGCTGAGTGTCTATCAGCTGCTCTTCTCCTTCTGGGTTCCGGTTGTTTTTGCGCTTCTGCTGAATCAGATCCGTTCCAACGGCGCACGCAAAGCGATTCAGACAATTTCCTACGCTCCCTATTTCCTTTCGAACGTGGTTCTGGTCTGCATCATCTCCGTTCTGTTTTCCTCCACCGGTGTCGTCAACTCGATCCTCACTTCCATGGGAATGAAGATTCAGAACTTCACCAGTGAAGCACAGTACTTCCGTCCGCTGTACATCGGTTCTTCGATCTGGCAGTCCATGGGCTTCAATGCCATCATCTACATTGCCGCTCTGAGCAGCATTTCTCCCGAACTGTATGAGGCCGCACTGATTGACGGCGCCAACAAGTTCCAGCGTGTCTGGTACATTGATCTTCCTCTGATCATGCCGACCGTTATCCTGATGTTCATTCTTGCCGTCGGCAATATCATGACCATCGGTTATGAGAAAGCCTGGCTGATGCAGGCAGGCGGCAACACCAGCGTATCAGAGATCATCTCCACCTACGTATACAAGACCGGTCTCCAGTCTGCACAGTACTCCTTCGCGACTGCCGTCGGTCTGTTCAACTCCGTTGTCAACTTCGTCATCCTGGTGATTGCCAACCTGGTCGCCAAGAAGACAGCTGACATCAGCATCTTCTGAGAAAGGGGGAGCATCCATGGCAAAAGAGAAAACAAACAAGACGCCTGCCGCGATTTTAAACGTTACCCCGACCAAAGGGGACAAGGCGTTCGATGTGATCAATATCATCATCATGATCCTGCTCTGCGTGATCATTGTCTATCCGCTGTATTACGTTATTCTGGCATCGATTACCGATCCGAAGATCGTCAATACCGGAAAGATGCTCTTCTATCCCGAAGCTCCCTACTTCAAAGGTTATCAGGAAGCGCTGACCTATCCGCAGCTGATCTCCGGTTACAAGAATACCATCTGGTATACCTTCCTCAACGCGATTGTGGCACTGGCCTGCACCATCCCGGGTGCCTACGCGCTCTCCCGCCGCGATCTGCCCGGCCGCCGGCCGATCATGTTCCTGTTTACCTTTACCATGTTCTTTAACGGCGGCATCATCCCGATGTTCCTGACCATCAAGAGCCTCAAGATCTACAATACACCCTGGGCACTGGTTCTGCCTGCTGCTGTCAGCGTGTACAACCTGATCGTCTGCAGATCTTTCTTTGAGAGCTCGCTGCCTCAGGATCTGCTGGAAGCCGCTCAGATCGACGGCTGCACCGACTTCCGCTTCTTCTTCCAGTTTGCCATTCCACTTTCCAAGACCATCATCGCCGTCATGCTCCTGTACTATGCAACGGCCATGTGGAACACCTTCTTCAACGCCCTTATGTTCCTGCAGGATGATGACCGCATGCCGCTTCAGGTTGTGCTGAGAAACCTGGTTCTCTCCAATCAGCTGAGCGCCAGCGCATCCGGTGCAGAAGCCGCTGAGAAGCAGAAACTGGTCGACCAGCTCAAGTACGTCATTATTACCGTTTCCGCTGTTCCGCTGATGATCGTCTATCCTTTCGTTCAGAAGTATTTCGCCTCCGGCGTCATGCTCGGTGCCGTAAAAGGCTGATCATTCCCTGTGTCACGCACTCACGCGTTTCGTGAGATCATATAAACATCTACTTAAGGAGGAATCCCGTGATGAAGAAAGTACTTTCTCTGCTCATCGCTGCGATGCTCATTCTCTCCTGCGTCGCCGCACTTGCTGATCTGAGTCCCAAGACCAAGGAAGCGGTTGAAGCCGGCCTCGTCGTCCTCGACGGAAGCCAGGGCACTACCATCATTCCCGATCCCGATGCCTTTGAAGCCAAGTACGGCAAGCTCAGCATGCTGTTCGTCAACTCTGCCAGCCGTAAGGTTCCGGTTGAGGAACTGGCCATGGTCAAGCGCTGGGAAAAAGATACCGGCGTCCGTTTTGACTGGCAGAAGATTCCCGCTGACGGTGCTCAGGAGAAGATCAACCTGATGCTCACCAGCGGTGAGAAGCTGCCCGATGCCTTCTTCAACTTTGGTGACGGCAAATCCACCACGATCGTGGTCAACGCACTCGGACAGGACGTTTTCCTTCCGACCGAAAACCTCATCAAGGATTATATGCCGACCCTGAGCAAGGTTCTCGAGAACAACCCCAACTACCTGCAGGAAGTAACCGCTCCTGACGGCCACACCTATGGCTTCCCCTACATCGAGCAGATGTTCGGTCTCGTTCTGACCCCTGGTCCGCTGCTCATCAACCAGGTCTGGCTTGACAAGGTCGGCATG
>CACXHF010000297.1 GCA_902767305.1 uncultured Eubacteriales bacterium | reverse complement strand
GTCAAAGTTTCGAAACACGCACACCGCCAGATCAGGCCGTTTCTTGCTACTCTTTCCCATGTAACTTAATGAAACTGAAACAAACGATCATGGCATCTCAGATTCTCTTCGACCCAGTGTCGTATACATGCTGGAAAGTCCATCTGGGACTTGCAGAAGTTTGGATGAACATGCTATAATGCGGCGAATCTCAGCCTGCGGCCGATAGTTACGGATTCAGGTCGATGCATCAGCATTTCTGCCGCACTCCGGCACTGTACTCCTGGCCATTGCCCGGCCATTTGAAAGGAACTTCCGCTCATGTACCGTATCATGTCCTCTGATGAAGCAGTCTCCCTCATTCGTGACGGGGACTGTATCTGTGTCAATTCCTTCGTCGGAATTGAAAATCCGGTCGTTCTGCACGAAGCGCTGTATGAACGTTACCGGAAGACACATTCCCCAAAGCATCTGACCATGGTCTCAAGCGCCGGTTTCGGCGTCTGGGATGAGGAGCGAAATGCCGAGGGCTATATCCGCGAAGGCGCTGTTGACCGCCTTATCTGCGGACATTTTGGCGCCATGCCCTCCACTAAGAAAATCATCCTTGAGAACCGGTTTGAGGCCTATAATCTGCCGCTCGGCTGCATTTCTCACGCCATCCGGGCACAGGCTGGCGGCATTCCCGGTGCACTTTCCAAAGTCGGTCTCAATCTGTTCGTGGACCCGCGCCAGGAGGGACCGGGAATTAACCAGATTTCAACGGATTCTTCCTTCGTCAAGGTCGTTGAGGTAGACGGACACGAGTACCTATACTACAAACTTCCGAAAATTACCGTAGCGCTGATCAAAGGCACTGCAGCAGACCGCCGCGGCAATATTTCCTTTGATGATATGTATATGTCCGGTGATGCCCTTTCCATCGCACAGGCTGCCAAATCCCATAATGGGATTGTCATCGTTCAGGTCGACCGCATTGTAGACCTGCCCTCCCGGCCGAGAAATGCCATCATCCCCGGTTGTCTGGTAGATGCCATTGTCGTGTCTGAGCCCGAGGAAAAAGAGGAAGCCCTTCAGGCGCTCACCGGAAGCTTTGAAATTCCCTATGAGGACTGGGGCACCTGGACTGAGAAGCTGGAAAACCTGACATCTGCTCACCGGCACGACAGTCTCTCTGCCATGATTATCGGTGAACGGGCCTCAAGGGAACTTCACAAGGAAGACATTGTCAATATCGGTATCGGCATTCCGGAAACCATTTCCGGTTTTGCCCGGAAGACCGGCATGCTGGATCATATTACACTGACAGTCGAATCCGGCAGTATCGGCGGTTTTCCAGCCTCCGGAAAATATTTCGGCGCCATGATCGGTGCTGCCTCCGTCTATGACATGGCTAACCAGTTCGACCTCTATAACAACGGCGGACTTGACATCTGCTTCATGGGTGCCCTTGAAGTGGATCAGTTCGGAAATGTCAATGCCCACCGCGGCCCCGGCGCCTATGCCGGCATCGGCGGATTTGCCAATATTACCGCACGGACGCCGACTGTCGTTTTCTGTATGACCTTCAACACCAAAGGACTGAATGTTGCAAGGAAAGACGGACAGATCACTATCCTTGAAAACGGATCCATTCCTAAATTCGTCGAAAGAGTCCGCAGCATCTCTTTTTCCGCAAAGAATGCCGTCGAACTGGGTCAGAAAGTTCTGTATATCACGGAACGCTGTGTCTTCATTCTCACTCCGCGCGGGCTCAAACTCCTTGAGGTCTATCCGGGAATCGATGTCCAGCACGACATTCTGGATCTCCTTCCCTTCAGTGTGGAAGTCTGAGAATTCCCTTAACCACCTGCAGCCCCGGCCTTGGCCGGGGCTTTTTTTATGTCCGAGGATGTCTGCCGGTCATCAGCAGTGCCGTAGCAATACCGGCAGCCATTCCCGTCATCTTGGCTGCCAGCAGGGGTGAAACCATCTCCGGATCCACCGCAAGTGTAAACCCGATGTGCGCAGCAAACGCTGATGCGCCGGATACAAGTGCCGCCCCGTTCACCACGCGGCTTCGGCTGTCCATGTTCCTGTACATGCCAAGAGCCGGCGTTACACTGACTGCCCCTACCAGCAGCGCAGCGGCACCATCTGCATTCATGCCAGTCCGCTTGCCAAGTACACGGATGGGAGTTATCAGAAGACGCTTAAGAAGCTCTGCCAGCGGCAGACTGCCCAGCATGACCACGGCAATGGAGCAGACTGTTTCCATCGCCTCTTCAAGCGGAATCATTCCGGGAATCAGTTCGAGCCCCGTGAGATAACGAACCGCCGCCAGAATCAGACCGGTTGTAGAGAGAATCTGTATTCCTCCGGCTGCCTTCTCAAATCCTCGGATCATTGTCGCAGAGAACCGGGTCATGCCATAGCATAGAAAAGCTGCCATCACCAGAATCGGGAAAGATGCCTGCAACAGTTCGACGGGACTCAGTCCCTGAACAATTCCGCCGGCAAGAAGCGCAAGCGGGAGGACCATCAGGCCGAAGATAATTCCGCGCAGGAAATCTCCGCGGTCTTCCTGCGGAATCAGCGACATTCCCACCGGGATGGTAAAAATAACGGTACAGCCGAAAGTAGCCGACAGGATAATGCCGGCAAAGCGGCCGACATCCGGATTCACTGCAAGACTCCGGGCCAGCTGATAGCCTCCCATGTCGATCGCCAGAATTCCGCCGAAAGTTCCGGGATCCAGGTGAAGCGGCGTACACAGAACAGAAAGTACAGACGCCAGAACACCGGAAAGGGCCGGTACAAGACAGATAATTCCCGGCATGGACAATGCAAGCGGCCCGAGAAGCATAAACCCTTCCTCAAACTTTTCCCCGAGTCCGAAACGGTTTTGCAGTATGCGGTCAAGGCCGCCCAGTACCGCACCCACGGCCATACAGGCCATAATGATCTGATTCATCGTTCTCCATCTCATACAGCTGATCGGCTTTTTCTCTGCAGAAGCATTTTCACCGTTTTTCCTCCGCCCCATGCCAGGCATCAGACTTCAGTGCAGTGCACAAAACTCAAGGGAGTCTCCGGCAAGGGCAGATGGATATGTCTTCGTGCAGCTTCAAGAACTCACCCGACAGCTTTGTCCGCACCGCAGTCACCTGTTTCTTTTCTCCCTGGCCATATACCAGCCAAGCACATGGTCCGTCTGTTCAAAGCGTCCGTTCCGGATCCGCTGTTCCAGTTCCTCCCGGGAAAGCAGTTCAACATTCAGAAATTCAGTTTCATCCAGTTCCTGTGCCGCAACTTTCCGACAGTTTTCTGCCGCAAACAGAAAAACTGTATTGTCCGAAATAGTTGCATTGGCAGGCATTGTCATCAGGTGTGTCCAATGGTCCGATTCGTATCCGGTCTCCTCCCGCAGTTCCCGGCGGGCTGCAGCAGCTGCATCTTCCAGACTGAAAGGAACCTCTGCCGGTCCGGCTTCTTTCCGGTCTGTCCGTTCCAGACCACCCGCCGGGAATTCCGTCGTCACCCGGCCGATTCCCTGCCTGAACTGACGGACGCAGATATACTTCCCGGATTCATCCGAGGCGACAATCACGACATAATCCCTTTTGCTGTAGGAATAATACGGTTCAAAGACTGTTCCATCCGGAAACCGGTACGCACAGCGTCTGAAATCAATCCATTCATCCCTGACCAGATGCTCCGTTTTCAGCAGTTCCCATGCAAGATCCTCCCGATCCTGACAGCCAGGACTTTTCGTCTTTTCATTCATTCCCGCTGTCTCTCTTTTCCTTGTTTTCAGCTGCCTTCCCGATCGCCGCAAGCAATACGAGAACCGCTCCTGCCACAAAAAGAATCTTCTTCATCCTTATCTTCGCACCCCTGCAAAGGATGCCCTCCTTTTCCTGATATCACACGCTTTCACTCGCCGACAGAACTGTACGGCTCAGCGACAGACAGTTTTCTTCGCCGCCAGCGGCCCTGTTTCCGGAAACCTCTGATTCTCTGCTGCCATTTTGCAAAGAGTACCACAAACCCCATTCATTTTCAATGTGCATCTTCTGCAGAAAAACACCTGCCCAGCCGCCGGTTTTCAGGTCGTCGGCAGTCTCTGCGGGACTCCCATCCGGAGTTCAGAAGGACAGATTGCCATCTGCATAACACCATCCAGATCTGACGGACAGACTTTTTTACTTGCGCATCCTATTTGGCTCTGGTATAATGCTTTCGATATAATACAGTGGAAATAAAACCGTATTTCTGTGCAGGCTGCTCCCCGTCTGTCTGCAGTGCAGCCCAGTCTCCCGTTTCCATGCGGCTCTCTGACGGCATTTCCTGTCAGGACTGTTTCATTTCCCGACTCCATATGTGAAAGGAGAGAAAGTGCACCCCGGCATGATACCGGATACACTTCATTAATCAGTCTATGAAATCAAGACTTCTTTCTATACTCCTTTTCCTGATTATTCTCTGCCTTCCCTTTGCCCTGGCAGAATCCGGTGTTCCGGAAATGAAGTCAGGCAGCATTGTATGGACCTCAAAGAAGGCCAACCTGAGAAAGGATCCAGGAATGAATGCCCCTCTGGTTTTGCGTCTTGACCGCCATCAGGAAGTGCAGATTCTGGATACTGTGGTCATCGGAAACGAAAGCTGGGTCCGGGTTTCTGTCCGAAGCAACCGGCGGGAAGGATATATGCTTCTGTCCCTTCTTGAACCGATTCCGACTCCCTCTCCAACTCCGACCCCTTCGCCGATTCCTACCCCCTCACCGATTCCCACGCCGTCTCCGACCCCAACGCCGGACTACAGGAACGTCTCCTTTGACGAAAAAGACCCGGCTGTCATGCGGACATCCATGGACTCCAACCTGCGCAAGGATATTGGAAAGAACAGTGACATTATTCAGAAAGTGCCGCGGCATTCCGTTCTGCGCATCCTGCAGCACAGCACTGAAAACAGTGAATGGATTTACGTCAAGATTAAAAAGAGCGGAAAAATCGGATGGATGATGGCCAACCTCGTTGAGCCTATCCCGACGCCGACACCAACACCAACGCCGACGCCAACACCCACGCCGACACCCACGCCGACGCCGATCCCGACACCCACGCCGGTTCCAACCCCAACACCGGTTCCGACGCCGACACCGGTCCCGACACCCACGCCGGTTCCAACGCCGACGCCAACACCGTCTCCGACGCCGGTTCCCAAGACTGTCGAGCAGTTTAAGGCGGCTGAATACAAGTTCCCTGAAACCCAGCTGATGCGCACCAAGGTAAACACCAATGTCCGTAAAGTCCCAAACGGTCAGCGGCTTGGCTCCCTGAGTACACATACCAAAGTCAATGTCGTCGGTGCCGTCCGGTATAACGATTTGATCTGGTACCATGTTCTGGGGGATAAGGACCATCCGGAGGGATACATTTCCTCGGAAATGCTGGAACAGATCCGGCCTGTCGTTCTGACAGAGATCAGCGGGCAGGAGATTCTGGCCCGTTTCCCCCTGATCTCCTCCGATCCGCTCGGAAACAATGATCCGGAAGGCCCCATGTTCTCCTATACACAAGAGGAGCTCAACCGCTACAAGACATTAAAGCAGGGTGACCGGGGCAGTGAGGTTGTTCGGATTAAGGAACGCCTGTTCAGCCTCGGGTATTACCGGAATTCCGAGAACATCAGCAACCCGCTGTATACCAGTTCCACTGCCGAGATTATCCGCCTCTTCCAGCGCAACGCCGGCGTTGAGGATACCGGCATCTGCGATCCGCTGACACACTGCCTGCTCTTTGATGACCGTATTCCCTCCAGACAGACGATCAAGGAAAGCGACGAAAACGGCTATCTGTCCATCAAGCGTCAGCCGGTGATGATTCAGCGTGCCGAAACCTCTCAGTATGATTTTTACGGAAGTATTCAGCTGAGCGTCAAGAACCAGACGGAAAACCGTGTCTCCGCCTTTGCCATCAAGGTCATTCCAAACCGCTCAGACGGAACACCCTGCGGCTTTGCCAATGATTTCAAGACGGAAATTCTGAAGGAATTCGACATCAAGAACATTGGAATTGCCCCGAATTATGTCTATTCCGATTTCGAGACCAATGAAACGGCAGACTGGGAATATACCTGGCCTCACCACTTCTGTGTTGCCTATAAGGAATACTTCCCCGGTGCTCAGATTGCCATCTGCTGGTTCAAATCCGGCGGACGTACATACCGAATTGATGATGACCAGCTGGTCTGGTTCCCGGTAGGCACGTGTTCCGAGGATCTTCTCATGCACACCCTGCCCATCGAACTGACCCTTGAGGAAAGCAGCTTTGCCGGCGGCTGGGATTTCGGTATGACCACGCATTACGTATACCCGGTTTACCAGCGCTATTACGGTCTTCCGCAGGGTGCATACATCGAGTCAATCTCCCCGTCCTCGCCCGCCGAGGATGCCGGTCTTGAGCCCGGAGACATTGTTCTGGGAATCAATAATCTCACCATTCTCGGAGATGCCACGCTGCGTAAGGCAAGAGGCCGCATGCAGCCGGGCGACATAGCCGAACTCTATTTCTGGCGGAACGGCATCTACTACAAGACAGAGATCATCCGTCCCGCACAGCTGGACAGTCACCAGATTGATGACTGAATTCCGGCACATGCCTGTCAATTCAATAATTTAAGCAGCAAGGGGGGCTGACAGTCGGTCCCTTTGCTGCTTTTTATCGTATTCAGTTGTCACATATCCAATTGTCCCGGCCATCTGTTACCGGTCTTTCGGCGGATATGATTCACCCAGCTGCCGGATTTCCTCCACCAGCTCTGCATTTGCTGCGTCCGCCAGATCATACACAGACCGTCCACCGAGTTCGGAAACCTGTCCCAGTGCCTTTTCGGTAAACGCCTGACGCACACCGCCATCCATAAATGTCAGCGTACACCCGAAGTCCCGAAGCGACTGTATGGCCTCTTCTTCCGCTTTCTCAAACGTCTCCCATTCCATCTGCTCCGCTGCATGCGCGGCATCCGTCAGCGCCTGCCGGTCCTGCTCCGTCATCCGGTCATAGACCGCACGGGAGACCAGAAGCACCTCCGGTGCATAGGTATGACGGTCCAGCAGAATAAAGCGCGCTCCGTCATAATCCCCCAGATAGACAAGACTCACCAGATCCGTCTCCGCTCCGTCAAGGACTCCCTGAAACAGGGCTGAATAGACCGTGTGTCTGGCCATCCACTGATGTGCTGCCCCCATTGCCTTCAGGTAATCCTGCATCGCCTTCGTATTCTCCGTACAGAGGGTCAGTCCCGGCATGTCAAACGGAGAGGCAACCTGCGTTCGTGTATAGAAGCATCTGCCTCCGCAGTTGTACCAGCCCAGAACTTTTACCTCAGGAATCCGGGTTTCAATAATCTCCGCCAGTTTCTGTCCTGTCAGTCCATACAGGACAGCCTGCAGATGCGCATCCCCGTTGAACAGAAACGGCAGCGAAAATACTGAAAGTGTCGGCACCTTTTCCGTCAGTATCCGTACGGAAACATGTCCGATCGCCACATCTCCCCGGATAAGTGCCTCCAGTATCCCGTTTTCATCCCCGTAAAGCGATCCTGCAGCCCCCACTTTCACCTCACAGGCATTTCCCGTCGCCTCTGCCATCCGCTCGGCAAAATACCTGTCTGCAGATACGGTTGGATGCCCTTCTTCATGCACCGTTGCCGCCTCCAGTGTTACCGCACCTGCAGAGGTGCACAGAAACAGAAGCACCAACAGCAATCCGATTCCCTTTTTCAGCATGATTCTCATTCCTCCCTCTGTTCATTGTTGTCCTGGCCTGTCAGGCAGGTTCTGACTGTTCCGGCAGAGGTACTATAGCAAACCATCCGGGAGAAAATCAACCGGTCTCTGAACTTTTTAGGTCCGTTTCTTATCATTTATCGACAGTATCCAGTTGAAATAAGCTTCACTTCCGTTCTGTTTTTCCTGAAAGATTGACAACCTGCCTTTCTGTCTTTAGAATAGCGCATGGAAGGAACAGATTCCGAATCGTTCCGCTATATGCATATGAGCCGGACGTTCCCGGATGTTCCCGAATTCTGTCTGTCCCCTGTCAGGCAGAGAAAACGGAGGATGCAGGGCTTTGCCCTGTCAGATACAGATGAAACTCATGATTATTGGTCTCGGCCTGATTGGCGGCAGCATGGCCATGGCCCTCAGGAACTACCCGGGACTCGAATGCACCGCTGTCACAAGAAACCCGGTCACCCGCGCCGAAGCTCTGCGGCTCGGCATCATCCAGAGTGCCTGGGCTGTTCCGGAGGATGCACCGATTGAATCCCAGGACATCCTCATGCTCTGTCTCCCACCGGATGCCTGCGTGGAATTTATCCGGAAACATGCCATGCGCATGCATCCCGGTGCTGTTCTGACCGATGTATGCGGCGTGAAGCGTCCGCTGAAGGAAGCGGTGGACGCACTGCCGAATCATCCCTTCCATTACCTTGGCGGTCATCCCATGGCCGGAAAAGAGCGGGGAAGCTTTGCCAATGCCACCCCTGATCTGTACCGTGGTTCACATTATATTCTCATACCGGATGCGGATGTTCCCCAGGAAGCCATCCATGAGATGCAGCAGATAATTCAGTTTATCGGATGCGCTGACAGCATCATCACATCTCCGGAGGAACATGATGCGCGTATCGGTTATACCAGTCAGCTGATGCACATCATGGCTCTGGCGCTGTGCGACCAGCATCTGCTCTTTGAGAGCTATGGTTTTGAAGGAGGATCCTTCCGCGGTGCCACGCGGGTCGCTGCTCTGGACCCGGAACTGTGGTGTGAACTGTTCTGGGCAAACCGGGATACGCTGGCTGGCCTGATCGATGAGCTTGAGCACAACCTTCATGTTTATGCGGAACTGCTGCGCAGTGGAGACCGTGAAACCCTGCTTGAGCAGCTTCGCGCTTCCAGTGACCGGAAAAAGGAGTTTGACCGTCTCCGCGGCCTTGACCTGCTTAAATCCCCGCTCTACAAATAGCCCGTATCGCTCTTTGGTACGGCCAGAATCTGCGGCAGCCTGTCCTGCCGGTGAGGAGGCAGATCATGCCTGATGTACAGATCCGGATTCCCGGAAATCCCGGAGAATACCCCGTCGTGATTGAATCGGGGCTTCTTTCTCGAATATCCCCCCGCTTTAAACCATTTGAAGGACGAAAAGTCGCCGTCATTACGGATGAGAATGTCGCACCGCTTTACGCTGAACGAATCACCGCCGCGCTCGATGCTGCCGGTGTCCGGCCTGTTGTACGCGTCCTGCCTGCCGGCGAAACCACCAAATGTATGGATCAGCTGGAAGGACTCTACGACTTTCTGCTCACCAGCGGCATCACCCGTACCGATGCCGTACTGGCACTGGGCGGCGGCGTCATTGGCGACCTGACCGGTTACGCAGCCGCCACCTTTCTGCGGGGAATCCGATTTATCCAGGTTCCCACGACCCTGCTCGCGCAGGTAGATTCCTCCGTCGGCGGGAAAGTCGCCATCAATCATCCGAGAGGAAAGAATCTGCTGGGGGCGTTTTACCAGCCGGAACTGGTTCTCATTGATACCGATACGCTCAGTACCCTTGATGAGCGGCAGGTTGGTGCCGGTCTGGGGGAGGTCATTAAATACGGCTGTATTCTGGATGCCGCACTTTTTGAACGAATCGAGGCCTGCGGAAGCAGGGAAAATCTGGCTCCTCTGTACCCGGAAATAGTCGCCCGATGCATTGAGCTCAAAGGGCAGGTCGTTTTTGAGGATCCCTATGACCGCGGGCTTCGCATGATCCTCAACTTCGGCCATACCCTGGCACATGCCATTGAAAATGCAGCCGGATACGGGGAAATTCTGCATGGTGAAGCGGTCTGCATCGGCATGGTTGCCGCTGCAGCCTGGGGGACGCGCCTTGGTATTACGCCCCCGGATACAGAGTCCCGCATCCGGCACATTCTCACTGATTATTCCCTCCCGATCGAAATTCCATCCGGTCTCACAGCGGAGCGGCTTTTTCCCAGCATGGCTCTTGATAAGAAAGCAAGCGGGAAAGAGATCCGTATCGTCTGTCTCGAGAAAATCGGCCGGTCACGGACAGTTCCGGTACCTGCCGTACGGCTGAAGGAACTGATGGAGCAACTGTCATCCGCTCCCCGCTGCCAAGATGCCAATCCATTCTGAAGCAGAAATCTGATGCATTTTTTCTTTTGAACCGGCCGTCTGCAGCAGATCCACAGTGTCATTCACAGAAGAGACAGAAGTCAGCAGACATGCCTGCGTTTCAGCAGAAAACTCCGGTTTCTGCTGGGCACATGACTCTTACAGAAAGGAGAACGGCAGGATAAGGAGAATGCCCGGGATACCGGCATTTTCCTGCCTCTTTTAAGTTGTGGCATATCCTGCCGCAAGAACGATGAATCAGGTTGTATCCGGTGCCCTTTCAGGTACTCTTGGAATCATCCCCAGTAAATCTGCCGCGCACCGAGCCGTCATTCTGGCTGCACTGGCACAGGGGGAAACCATCATTGAACCCCTCCAGCTCTCCGAGGACATCAGCGCCACGCTGTCCTGCGCACAGCAGCTGGGACTGACCCGCGGCTGTGCCTCCGCTCCGATTGCCCCCGGCTTTGTCCGGATGCGAATCATGGGCCGGGCCAGAAACGAAGGGACGCGAAATGTCCGGACTCTTGACTGCGGTGAATCCGGTTCAACCCTGCGCTTCATGCTGCCTCTGGCACTGGATGGCCGCGGGCCTGTGCGCTTTATCGGCCGCGGCCGGCTCATGCAGCGCCCGCTCAGCGTCTACGAAGATCTGTTCAAAGCACAGGGCATGTCCTGGCAGCTGCGCAGCAACGAACTGACCGTCGACGGGCAGCTCAATCCGGGGCATTATTCTCTTCCCGGGGACATCAGCAGCCAGTTTTTCACCGGTCTCCTTCTTGCTCTTCCAGCCCTCAAAGAAGACAGTGAAATCGAATGCCTCTCGCCCCTCGAAAGCCGTTCCTACCTGGAACTGACGCGCAAGGCGCAGGCAAAGTTCGGCATCCGGTCAGACTGGGCACAGGACGGCCAGCACCTGATCATCCCCGGCCGGCAGCAGCCCCGTTCCCCGGGTTCCGTCCATCTGGAAGGGGACTGGAGTCACGCCGCATTCTATCTTGTGGCGGGAGCAATCGGCGATCAGGGCATAACGCTTACCGGACTGGATTTTGATACCACTCAGGGAGACATGATCATCCTCTCCTTCCTGCGGGAAATGGGCGCGAACATCAGTGTGGCAGAAAACTTTGTCTCTGTTTATCCGTCCCGGCTTCATGGCATCACCGCTGACGTCTCCCAGTGTCCGGATCTCGTTCCCGCACTGGCAGTCGCGATGGCAGCTGCCGGCGGCGAGAGCCGGATTATCGGAGCCGCGCGGCTTCGGCTCAAGGAAAGCGATCGTCTCCGCGCCATGGCCATGGCACTTCAGGCCCTTCATGCGGTCTGCTTCGAGGAAGATGACGGTCTCGTCATCCAGGGCGGCCTGCGCCTCAGCGGCGGAACCGTGGATGGCTGCCACGATCACCGGATCGTGATGGCCGCCGCTATTGCTGCCGCACTGGCCCGTGATCCGGTCACCATCACGGATGCAGAATGCGTTGCCAAATCTGCTCCGGCCTTCTGGGAAGAATTCACACGTCTTGGAGGAATCATTCATGAGGGGTAATTTCGGTGAACACTTCCGTCTCTCCATTTTTGGCGAATCCCATGGACCGGGCATCGGCATCGTCATTGACGGCATCCCTGCAGGCACCCCCATTGATGAAGATGAAATCGCCCGCTTCATGGCCCGGCGTGCCCCGGGCAGAGACCCGACCGCCACTGCTCGCCGGGAGGAGGACCGGGTCGAAATCCTCTCCGGCGTTCTGGACGGACATGCCTGCGGAACACCGGTATGCGGTCTCATCCGGAACACCGGCATGCACAGCGGAGACTATCGGTCGCTGATCGGACGAATGCGTCCCGGTCATGCCGACTATGCCGGATTTATCAAGTACGGCGGCTTCAACGATCCCCGCGGCGGCGGACATTTCTCCGGCCGTCTGACTGCCCCGCTGGTCTTTGCAGGGTCCATTGCCCGCGCGATTCTGCGTGAAAGAGGGATCACCATCGGCTCACATATCGAACGGATCGGTCCGGTTCATGATGCCCCGCTTGATCCTGTACATCCTGCTCCCGCACTGCTTGACCGTCTGTCCGCCTCCACCTTTCCTCTGATCGATCCGACCGTCGAGACAGACATGCGCCGCCACGTTGAGGAGGCAAAAGCTGTGCTTGACAGCGTCGGCGGATGTGTGGAATGCGCTGCGGTCGGTGTCCCTGCAGGAATTGGCTCGCCATTTTTCGGTTCAGTGGAAAGTGTTTTTTCCACCCTTGCCTTTTCTGTTCCGGCCGTCAAGGCCGTTGAATTCGGCGATGGCACAGCCATTGCAGATCTCCCCGGCAGCCAGGCAAACGATTCCATGACCTATTCCGACGGCCTTGTCACCTGTCTCACCAATCACAACGGCGGCGTTACCGGTGGAATTACCAACGGAATGCCTGTCCTTGTCCGGGTCACCCTCAAGCCCACACCGTCCATATCCAGACCCCAGCACACTGTAGACCTGAATACCGGAAATGATACCACTCTTGAAATTCACGGGCGGCATGATCCCTGCATCGTTCCCCGTGCAGCAGTTGTCATCGAAAGCATTCTGGCCATTGCTCTGCTGGAGCTTTCCATGGACGATGCAGCCACCAGACCTTCTTAACTATCATGAAAGGGAATCCAAATGCAAGTACCCGATATTGCCCGCTCCCGTGAATCCATTGACAGGATTGATGCACAGATCGTCCGACTGTTTGAGGAGCGGATGCTCGTTTCAAGAGATATTGCACTGTATAAGCAGGCACACCACATGGACATCCTGAATCCGGCCCGGGAAAAGCAGGTTCTTAAGGCACGCACAGAGCTCCTTGAGGACCACACATTCGATCAAGGCCTGATGGAACTGTTTGAAACCATTATGTCTCTCTCACGTCAGGAACAGTCCCGCTATCTCGATGCTTCCATCCATGCCAGCAACATTGCCTATATGGGAGTTCCCGGTGCTTTCAGCGAAAGTGCAGCGGTTGGTTTCTTCGGTGAGGATCTTCCCAGAACCAGCTGCCGGACGTTTCAGGATGTTTTTCGTGCAGTCGCCGCCCAGGAAGCCCGTTACGGCGTCGTTCCGGTTGAAAACTCCTCCTCAGGCTCCATTACGGATGTATATGATCTGCTGGGCGAGTATGCCTGTCACATCGTCGGCGAATATCTTCTGCCTGTTGAGCAGAACCTTCTCGTTCTCCCGGGGACCCGTCCTGAGGACATCACAACCGTATTCAGCCATGAACAGGGTTTTGCCCAGTGCCCGGATTTTCTCGCACAGCACCCCGGCTGGATCCGCACACCATATTTCAACACAGCTGTCGCCGCAAAACATGTGGCAGACAGCAGAAACCCGGCCTTTGCCGCCATCGCCTCCACACTTGCGGCCAAGCATTACGGACTGAACGTTCTGATTCCCGGCATTCAGTCCTCTGACATCAACAAAACCCGTTTTCTCATCGTCAGCGCCGGGCGAAATTCTATCGGCGTTCCTGACAAAGCCACTCTCACATTCACCCTTCGCCACGAACTTGGCACACTGCACCATGCACTTTCCTC
>CACXHF010000296.1 GCA_902767305.1 uncultured Eubacteriales bacterium | reverse complement strand
GTTCGTACTTCTCTTTCCCGCCAGCATCCACCAGCAGGACACGGAATCCTTCCTCTTTCAGTTTCCCGGTCAGCTCGATCAGCCGTTCATCAGGCTGATATGCCGGAATCAGAACGACGGCTTTTTTCAGTTCTTCTAACAAGTTTAGTGACTCCCTATCTTTTAAGGTTGTTTGACAATCGCGATTATATGTCATCTCGATATTCTTGTCAACAAAACCGGAGCAGCTCCACGGGGAAAGGATCCGCTTACAGACGTTCAAAACAGCCTTGTTCTTTTGTTTCTCTTATGGTAAACTACGGAATCATCAGAGGAAGATGACGTAGTCTGGCCATCTTCCGTCATCCGTTCAGAGGAGGTTTTTATGAATCAGCAAACCCAGTCCGGCGGCAGCACAGCCGATAAAAAACTGCGCATTCTTTCCGGCATTCAGCCATCAGGCACGCCGACTCTTGGAAATTATATCGGCGCAATGCGGAACTGGAAACTCCTTTCCGACGATTATGACTGTCTTTACATGATTGCCGATCTTCATTCCATCACCGTCCGTCAGGAACCGGCAAAGCTCCGCCAGCAGTCCACTCAGCTGCTTGCCCTTCTGCTTGCAATCGGTCTTGATCCTGAACAGAATATTCTCTTTTTCCAGAGCCATGTTTCTCAGCACACACAGCTTTCCTGGGTACTGAACTGTTTTACCTATATGGGTGAAATGAGCCGCATGACCCAGTTCAAGGATAAATCTGCCAAGCACAGCGACAACATCAACTGCGGCCTGTTTACCTATCCCGTCCTGATGGCCAGCGATATTCTCCTCTATCAGGCCAATCTGGTTCCTGTCGGAGCCGATCAGACGCAGCACCTTGAAATCTGCCGGGATATAGCCACCCGTTTCAACGGAATTTACGGCAATGTCTTCACCATCCCGGAGGGATATTTCCCGAAGTTCGGTGCCAAAGTCATGAGTCTGCAGGATCCCGTCCGGAAAATGTCCAAATCCGACCCGGACGACTGCTTCATCAGCATGCTGGACAATCCGGACAACATTCGCAGAAAAATCAAGCGCGCAGTGACCGATTCCGAGGCATCCATCACCTATGATCCCGAAAAGAAGCCCGGCGTCTCCAATCTGCTGACCATCCAGTCCTCTCTGACAGGCGAGGGAATGGAATCCCTGGTTGATTCCTATGCGGGCAAAGGCTATGGTGCACTGAAAAGCAGCCTTACGGATGTCATCATCGAAACCCTTGCTCCCATCCAGGAAAAATTCAGCCAGTACATGAACGACAAGTCTTATCTGGAAACTGTATGGCGTACCGGCGCCGAGCATGCCTCCCATATTGCCGAACGCACACTCTCCAAGGTCATGAAAAAAGTCGGTTTTGTTTCAAAGGTCAGAAACTGATTCGATCTGCGGAAAAACAGTCTCCGGCTTACAAATATTTTTACAGAACCGTCCACAGTCTGTGGACGGTTCTGTAACTCTAATCTATTGCCAGCCTCATATGCAAGCCAAATAACCTGTCATCAAAGGCCAGCGTTCATACTCATAGAATGATCAGAAAAACGACTTTTGAAGCCAGTAAAATTCGCCTTTTCACCAAGCAGACTGTACATCTTACTTTTACACCGGAGAACAAATTCTGAGGATGGTGACTGACTGATGATCTCTAAACTGAAGCTGAAACAGATTCTGCCTGTCATTATGGTATGGATTGTAACTGTATTGCTCTGTTGTACACATTATACCAACAAATCCCGGGTATGGATCAATCTGCTTACAGATGGAATCGTTCACACGGAAGACAATACTTCATTGAGCCTCGCAAACGGTGACAGTTACAGACAGCTGACATTTACCTCCGATCTGATTCTCCCCGCAGGAACATATCGCTTTCAATGGAATCTGGATTGTGACGGCGTGAATTCTCTGCATCTGTTTACAAACAATGATGCATTCATCACACCTGATTCCTTTGATATTTCCCCATCCCTTGACAATAGTGTTTATTTTACATTAAAGACAGATGCCGAATATCTTGGCTTTTCCATCGATTTTAAAGACGGCACCTATTTAAACCTGCGCAATTTTCGCCTTTATTCGCCCTCATACAATGATACCCGTATGACTTTGCTGTTAATTGCGGCTCTGTTCAGTGCTCTCTGGATTTATTCCTGTACAGGCAGAAAAATTCACCCGGCTGTTCTGCTGCTTGCCGCTGCTGTACTTTATGCAAGTGTTCCCTCATTAAAGGATAATCTCGGGAATTATCATGATACCAGATTTCACATTTCAAGATTATGGAATCTGGCTTATGGAATACGATCCGGTCAGTTTCCGGTCCGATGTGCGGGGTACAGTTACAATGGATACGGTGCTGTCACTTCTGTCTTCTATCCCGACTTATTCCTGTACCCGTTTGCATTTCTCCTTCTGGCCGGCATGTCAGCCAATTACGTCATGCAGTGTATCTTTATCAGCCTCAATATCATCTCCTGCATGACCATGTATTACTGTGCGAAGACTCTTCTCAGAGACAGATGGAGCGCAGTTGTATCTTCTATCCTTTACACATTAGCAATCTATCGTATTACAGATGTTTATGTCAGATGTGCCCTGGGTGAGGCAATCGCTTTCGCTTTTCTCCCCATACTGGTCTGCGGCATTTGGTCCGTATGGTTTGGAGATAGAAACTCATGGCCGTATTTGACACTTGGTGCATGCGCGGTTTTTTACAGTCACTATCTGACAGCCTTTATGTTTGTTCTCGGAATGCTATTCATGTTTATTTTCTATCTTCCCAGGTTGGTCCGTGAAAAAAGAATCTTTTCCCTGTTCAAGGCCGGATTCTCTGCGCTCCTCATCTGTTTGTCACAGATCATCCCGATGATGGATTACCTCAAAACCGGTGTCGGTCCCACAGGGCTCAATGAATTTGCAAATAGATCTGTCCTTTCCCCTTCTCAGCTTTTTCTCTGGGGAAACGGCGAAATGCCGAATCCCCCCGGAGATTCCACACTTTCCGGTTTTCCTGTCGAAATCGGTATGACCCTGATTGTCGGTGCTGTTCTTGCCGTTTATTCACTGATGACAGAAAGAGAAACATGTCAGAATACAAGGCGTAATGTTATCCGTTTTACCATCATCGGCATTACAGGTGCTTTTGCAACCACTACTTTTTTTCCATGGAACTATCTTTCAATTTTAACAGATCATCATTCTGACTTCTTTCAATTCGCCTGGCGTTTCTTGATTATTCCTGTCATTTTCTTTTCTCTGTCTGCTGCATACGGTTATTGTCAGATAATTAAGAACGGGGAAAGATCTGCCATATTCGTTCTGATTCTTTCCACAGTCATTGCGCTCCCCACCCTCAGTACACAGACAAGGTATAATGATGTATATCAGTTCGGTGAAGCATCTGAAATCATTTTGCAAAAAGAATACAATATTCCTGGTACAAATACAGAGAAAATCCGCTCCTGCGCCATGGTTTCTTCGGACGGCATTGAGATTTCCGACTACGTGAAAGACGGAAACACCATCTTCTGCTCAGCTGACGCCGGCGAAGAGGGGGGACAGATTCAATTTCCCTTGTTCGGATTCATGGGCTATCAGGCAGAGATAAACGGCAGACAGGTTTCCTATACCTGTACCGGAAACAACCAGCTGACCATTGAT
>CACXHF010000295.1 GCA_902767305.1 uncultured Eubacteriales bacterium | reverse complement strand
GCATTTCGATTATACCGTTTCAATTGTATTCTCATAGATGATCTAGTTTCCGTTTGGTAGCATCCGGAACAGATTATAGATTTAGTCTTTTTTCATCATAAACAAATGAAGACCAAATATGAATGCGTCTTATCCTGAAATTCATCTGACATGTGCCATGTCTGGAATATGGAAGAAGGATTGCGCAAATCTGGGAAAATATTAGCCTTGTAACGGGCTGCAATGGTTTAATCTGATTAAATGACAACAGTCACAGCAGATAGTCTGTATTGCAACAGTTTCGGAAGAGATTATTTCAGGGCAGGTGTATTGAAGTACCTGCCCTGTGAGTGTTCAGTTTGTCGGTGGAGAGGAGACTGGCTGAGCGACGAGTCCTGCAAGTGCAAGAGGAGCACTAAGAGGAATGCACAGAAAGAAACGGAAGTCCGTTGGGGAGGAGAGAACCAGAGATGTGGCAAAGGAGTAGCCGATCATCATTGCCGGCAGAGTCAGCGCTGCAGAAGGCCGTTTTCCAGTGAAAGCGACGCAGGCAAGCATGATCAGCAGAAGCGGAAAGCCGGGATTCCAGAACAGCCAGGAAAAGAGTGGGCTGGCGGTATGACGGCAGATTCCGTTGAGGAGATAACGAAGGGCTGGGAAGCCTTGCATGGTAAATGTGTATCCGGCATAGGCGGCGGATTCAGCACTTTCGATATATGGAGACATACGCCAGTAGGCATCTCCAAAGGGAAGGAGAGGCATTCGCCAGAGGCCGGAAAGTGCCTCTGTGGCCAAAGCAGGTTCGGCGGCAAAGGCACGGAGAGCAAAGAGAAAGATCTGTGGGAGGGTGTAGGCATCCAGGTTGCCTGGTGATACATGCCATTTGGTTTCGTTCCAGTCTCCGGGTGAGTCATACTCAGCAAAGACGCTTTGCGGAGCAATGATTTCAAGAAAGGTCTGTGTTTCTTCGTCCAGTGAATCAGGTTTTTCTGCATAGACATGCGACAAAATAGTAATGGGAACGCCGTAGGTCTCCTCAAGCCGGCGCTCAGCAGGAGTGACATGAAAGAGGCTGTAAAGAGGCCCCCGGATTCCGACATAAAGGAGAAGACAGAGGCCGATAGAGAGAAGAATCTGACGATGGTGACCGGTAAGAGTGATCAGCAGCCAGAGGACGACCGGCAAGGTGGCTGCCATGCCGTTATGCCGCAGAATGGAACAAAGGCACAGAACGGCAGAAAATGCCAGAAGATTCCGCCAGGAATGCAGCCAGGTGCCGCGGGAAAAGAGAATAGCGAGAATCTGTCCGGAGAGAAGAAGGATGAAAGTTGCAAATGCACAATCCTTCCAGATAAAAGTGAGGAGATTGGCCGTTGCCGGATTCAGACAGAGATAGGCAAGAATGCCGATGATAAACGGCTTTGGAAGTTTCCAACGCCACATAACAGAACAGGAATAGGCTACACTCAGGGAAAAGAACAGATCCTGCAGGAGAATCAGAGCACCGGGATGAGGAATGATCCGGGTGACAGCCCATTCATAAAGTGTATGAAGGGCTGGATGCCAGTCATCAAATTGGCCGAGGCGGATCTGCTGCCACTGGATTAGGGTATCGGAGGAGGCACCGCCTGGAAAATATGCCAGAAGAAAGAGAAGACGGATGATGCTGCTTGAGAGAAAGAAGGCCGCGAAAACTTGAAAACTGAAAGGATCCGGTGCTTCAGGCAGGGAAATGCCGAAATTTTCGGTTCTTCGACTTGAAAGAATCAAGACAATAGAAAGCAGAGTGCCGGCGGCCAGAGTCAGCCACAGCGGCCAGAGTCGATTGAGGCTGAGCTGCAGGATGAAAATCAGATAAAAAGCGACGAGGATACACATAAGAAAAAAGGGCCATGCCCTTTTTTCGGAGAGTGATGTTTTCAAGTGGACGCCCCCTCTTCGTGGTAGGATTCCTCGGCATTGATTTGCCAGAGATAGGTGCGGTCATTACTGCCTTCCATGATGAGACGGGCGGCTTCCATACCGGTAAGCATGGAATGATCCATATTGTTGTAACGATGCTGTCCGTTCCGGCCGACACAGTAGAGGTTAGGAATAGCGTCAAGGGCAGAACGGATTTCGTCCATCTGATCATAGGTGCCAAAGTATGCAGGATAGGCTTTTTTCTCGCGTGCGCAGATACTGTCAAGTACTGCATCCTCATGGATAATCCCCAACTTGACCAGTTCAGTGACAGCCATATGGATGAAGTCTTTATCCTGCATGGTCCACATGGAATCGCCTTCCCGGCAGAAAAACTCAAGGCCAAGCCATACTGTGTTTTTCGGATCTTTGACCATATAAGGCGACCAGTTATTAAAGATCTGCAGACGTCCGATCTTTACATCATTTTCCTGAATGTAGATCCAGCAGTCCGGAACGATATTCGCGATGGTTTTTCGACTGGTGGTATTCTGTATATCGAGACGCCTGACCAGAAGACCAACGGTCATAAAATCCCGGTACGGAAGCGCCATGGCCGCCTCTTTCGCTTTCTCAGGGAGACTGGGAGTTCCGGCAAAGAGATCTGAGATGGGCATGGAGGAGACGAGACAGTCACAGGAAATCGTGGAGTGTGTGCCGGTGGCAGAATCCTCAATCTCGACGCTGGTTATGGGGCTGTCTTTGGCATCTTCGTCTCTGACGGCGGAAAGAAAACGGGTTTCTGTATGGATGATGCCACCCATTTCACGAATGCGGTCCGCCATGGTTTCCCACAGCTGACCTGGACCGTGTTTCGGGTAGGAAAATGATTCAATCAGTGAGGTTTCGACCTTTGCGTCTTTTTTTCGGAAGGGTTTGGTGACGGCGTTGAGGAGAGCCCCCATCAGAGAAAGTTCTTTTACCCGCTGTGCACCCCAGTCAGGGGCAATGTGGCTGGGATGTACTCCCCAGAGCTTTTCTGTATAGCCTTCAAAAAACATCGCATACAGCGGTTTCCCGAAGCGGTTGATATAAAAATCTTCCAGTGAGCGGACCGGACGCTTGTGGATGCAGGAGGCCAGATAACCAAAACCGGAGCGGATAGTTCGTGCCAGACCCATATTGGCAAAAGTTTGCCATTTGATAGAGATTGGATAATCAAAGAACTTTCTCAGAAAGTAAATACGGGAGACACGATCCCGGTGGAGCATGACGGCGTCTGTCTTTTCCGGATCGGGCCCTTTTGCAGAGAGAGGAATTGTTCGACCAAGCTGCAAATCGTCCCAGGATGGGGAACCCTGCATGGGAAGAAGCTCTTCCCAGAGTGCATTTACAGCGGCACTTTTGGAAAAAAAGCGATGGCCTCCCAGGTCAATCCTGTTTCCCTTGTAGAAAAGTGTTTTTGAGAGGCCACCGACCTGTCGGTTTTCCTCGATAATAATGACATGGAAACGGTCATTGGCATTTTTGAGAAGTTCATAGGCTGTTGTCAGGCCGGCTGGACCTGCACCTACCACCAGAACAGTTTTTTTGTTGTCCATTTTGTGATCCTTTGCAGCGATTGGCATCAGTTTTTCCCTGGTTGTACGAGCAGGCCGAAGCCGGTCCGCGCATTGTGAGAACACTGTTATGGAATGGCATTAAATGCTTCCTTTGGAGTAGAGAAACCGAAAATGACAGAGAGGATGCCGTCTGAATAGTATTCTATCATCTTAATCGGAATAAAGAACATATTGAGAATCAGATCTGTTGAAATGGGGCCGTCTCCGATAAATGCATAGGTTTTGAAACGGATTTCACCATCTTCCATATCGAGCAGAAAACAGCCGTTGCGCATGTTGAAATTGATTCGAGTCAAATATTCGGCAGCGGCCAGACGGTGGTCTATATCTGCCTTGATCGGAATAGTTGCTATGATGGAAAAATTGTTGCTTCTAACAATAATGAATATCTGAGCTGTCGAAATTCAGCAGTGCAGTTGTATTTTGAATTTGTAGACACGTTCATCGTCTGCAGATGAAAAGATCTGGTCGACAATGATATTCTTCTCGTGAAAAAAGACTTCCAGTGCGTCTACGATTGCCTGAGAATATGTCATATAGAACACTCCGATATGAAAAATGTTCTGCGGGTCGGTCTACATGAAAACCATGAAAGCCCCAACAGGGGGGACTTTTCTTAATTGTACTGAAAAAGTGTGATCTGTCAAGCAGAAATGTCCTTGACGGGAATTGATCATGCTTCTTCGTCATGCACTCAGAATACAGATAAAAGGAAAAAACGGGAAGTTTGTCTGATCTGTTGCACTTGTTTTACTAATCGGATAAAATGAATTCAGATGGAGTTCCTGCTTCCGGATAAGTGTGAGCAGGATAGGCTGAAGTCTGTATCTTCAGAGGTCCATCATCCGGCACTGGTACATGGAGGCCGAACGGTAGCGGAGACGGGGAACTGTTCTGCGAGCAGATGATGGAACTCAGCGCTACCGCCAAATGAGGATGATGCTGTTGTAGTCGTAATGACAAGCATCTTTGATTTCGGGGAGAAATGTACAGAACACTTAAGTATCAGAGATATCTTCCTCTGAGACGGGAATGGAACAGTGACAAAAAACTGGTAGTGAAGAATTTTCTTTATGTGATCTAGAGGGAAAGGAAAAAAGACAATGCTTGTCAATATGAAGGAAATGCTCAGTCATGCCCGCCGTGACAATTATGCTGTCATGGCGGTGAACAGTGTGAATATGGAGATGGCACGTGCGGTCATTGAAGCGGCAGAGGAGGAACATTCGCCGGTCATTGTTCAGATGACTCGGATTCAGATGAAATCGCTTGCCCATCCGGAGGATCTGGTTCCCATGATTCTTGCAATGGCAAAGCGGGTTAGTGTCCCTGTGTGCCTGAATCTTGACCATGGCCCGGACTATGCGACGGTTGTTGATACACTGCGCATGGGATTTACCAATGTAATGATTGATGCGTCCTCACTGCCTTTTGAGGAGAATATCCGGAGAACCCGTATTGTTGTGGATACTGCTCATGCAATGGGGGTCAGTGTTGAGGCGGAACTGGGACATGTCGGTCAGGCGGCTTCAGGCGATGGAAAGACCGCGGATTTTTATACAAACGTGGAACAGGCAGTCGAATTTGTCCGGCAGACAGAAGTGGATGCGCTTGCGGTAGCTGTTGGAACGGCACATGGAAGGTATCCCGCAGACTATGTACCAAAACTGGATTTTAAACGGCTGTCGGAGCTCCGGGAGGCGCTCCAGATGCCGCTGGTGCTGCATGGAGGATCGGGATCGGGAGAGGAAAACATCCGCAGGGCGGTTGCTGGAGGAATCTGCAAGATTAATGTGCGGACGGATGCCTTTGCTGCAGCAACCAGAGCTATGAAGGAAAAATGGGCCGAGGACCCGGAAGCGGACTACATGGATATTATGGTAGTTGCTGAGGCGGCCGTAAAGCGATTTGTGAAGGAGTACATTCGGATGATCGGCTCAAATGATCGGTACACTTTTGATTTTGCAGACAACGGAAGCCGGGAATAAGCACGGAACAAACCCGGCAGCATTTTTGAACCTGCTTCGTCTGTTTCGGACGGGTAAATGAGAGTTGAGAGGTTTTACAGATGGAAATGCGTGAAATTGGCCATTCCGGGATTATTGTTAATGGACTTGGAATGGGATGCTGGGCGATCGGCGGTGGATCCTGGTGGGGAAAAAACGATGACCGGATGTCCGTTGATACGATTTACCGTGCAGTCCGGCTTGGCATTGAATGGATTGATACTGCACGTGTATATGGATTCGGACACAGTGAGGAAGTGGTTGGGCGTGCGCTGCGCTCCATGCAGCGCCATAAGGTGGTTCTTTCCACAAAATGTGCACTTCAGTGGTATTCAAAGGAAGGAGAATTTCATTTTTCAAGGGATGGATATGATGTCTATCGAAACCTGACCCCGAAATCCATCCGTAATGATCTGGAAAAGAGTCTGCAGACACTGAAAACGGATTATATTGATGTATTGTACACTCACTGGCAGTGCAAAGAGTATGGGCTTGTTCCGGTGGATGAAACGATGGGTGAACTGATCAAGATGAAAAAAGAGGGAAAGATTCGCGCCATTGGGGCGTCGAATGTGAACCTGCAGGTGCTTATGGACTATGCCTCCTCTGGAGAACTGGATGTCATTCAGGAAAAACTCAGCATAGTAGACAGAAAGCCGGAGGCAGACCTGCTGCCGTTCTGCGAGGCGCATGGCATCTCGCTGCAGACCTATTCGCCGATTGAACAGGGACTGCTTTCTGGTCAGATTCCGGATGATTTCCTGCCTGTTCCGGGAAGCGTGCGTGACGGGAAACTCTGGTGGCGGAAAGAGAATATTCCAAAGGTGAACAAGATGCTTCGCGGCTGGGATGATCTGACAAAAAAGTATGGATGTTCTATGACCAACCTGTGTATAAAATGGAATTCCATGCTTTCTCCAAGTATCCATGTTCTCTGTGGGGCCAGGAGAATCGATCAGATAAATGATGTGTGCGATTCACTGGATGTTCCCATGTCCCGACAGGATTTTGAACGGATGAAAGCAGATGCGGATAAATTGATTCAGGAAGTATCCGATGAGGCACACGGATCGATATGATGCAGATGGCGAAGGCACAGAAGCATAATGATTTATTTAGTCGGTGATATCACCGGTTTTTCTGCCCTTTCATGAGGGATATTTTTCTGACAGACTTGTATTTCTGTCAGAAAAAGGACTGGAAAC
Source organism: uncultured Eubacteriales bacterium (assembly GCA_902767305.1). Lineage (GTDB taxonomy): Bacteria > Bacillota > Clostridia > Christensenellales > Aristaeellaceae > Ventricola. The sequence goes on along the minus strand of CACXHF010000295.1, from coordinate 1,472 downwards.
AGAAAAATAACTGATTCTCACCGGCAGCATTGTGGGGCTGTGAATGGCCGGGAAACACCGTTTTTTCAGTTTCTGCTTGTGTATCAGGATAGAAGGGTATATACTGTTCAGCGTTGTTATTGTTCTGTTAATAGAAGAGGTTGAATGAGGCAGCGGGCTACCGACGGAAGAGGTCCGAACGGACGGGTCTTTGAACAGGATAAATCCTGCTGACAGAAACGGTCGGATTCATGAAAACCTTTTGAAAATGGAATGCGATCGGTAAAGAAACTGCCGGAAATATCTGACATAGAACTTATCGAAAACTGCAGGATGAGGGGATGACCGCAGAGCTCTGGCCTGCGGTATTTCTCCAGAGGTGCATTGGTGAATAGAGTAAAAACAAGTGTTGGTAAGATATCTCTTAAAGGGATTGTTCAGATTCTGCTGCTGGTGGATCTGAGTATTTCTCTGGTGCTCATTGGATTTATGCCCCGGAACGAAAAAAGTTTCGAACATGAAAATCAAATCACAGATGAAATTGTACATCTGGGGAACTACGTATACACGATAAAGCGCCAGCTCCAGACTCTATCAGAGCATACCAAACGGTTTGTTCTGACACACGGCAGTGAGGCTCTGAATGAATATATACAAGAGGGGAAACTTCTGGAGGACAGCAGATACGATCTGATGAAAACAGGCAGCAGTTTTCAGGAGGAAGAGGTACAGTATCATCTGCTTACTGTTCAGAAACTGATTGCCCAGATGATCCGTGATCAGTGCTATGCGATAGCCTTGGTAGCGCAGGATACCTACAGTGCAGATATGGTTTTACAGCTTCCGGATGAGGTGGTATTTGATTCCGAGGATGCGGAACTTACTCCTGAGGAAAAGCAGGCGAAAGCAGAAAAGCTGATTTTCAGGAGTGAATATATCACACTGGTTGAACAGGTGAACAAACAGTTAGGAAAGTATAATACTGTACTGGCCGGTAATATTCGGGAGAAACAGGCACGTGGTACCCTGAAACTCTCAAAGCGGATTAATGAGTTCAGAATATTGATTCTGGTTTCAACCTCCACTCTGTTTATCACTCTGGGACTGCTTATACTGCTGATTATCCGTCCGATCTACGGTTTGATCGGAGAAATACATTACAGTATGCCTGCTGGTTATAAAGGTGCATATGAGCTGCAATTTCTGGCAGGTATTTACAATCATTTTCGTGAAGAAAAGGGTAAAATTCAGACTCAGTTGAGTTATGAGGCATCACATGACGATCTGACGGGACTGTATAACCGTGGGGCTTACAGTGAATACATGATGATGTATCAGAAGCGTCCTATTGCACTGCTGATGGTAGATGTGGATCATTTCAAATTGATCAATGATACTTATGGACATGAAACCGGTGATAAGGTGCTGATGCGGGTAGCCAATGTACTCAGGAGAACATTTCGGGAAAACGATGTGGTCAGCCGGCTGGGCGG
>CACXHF010000294.1 GCA_902767305.1 uncultured Eubacteriales bacterium | reverse complement strand
TCCCGAGTGGTCTGTAAAGGCGTATTTTGCTGTTTTCCCGCACACTGTCAGTCAGAAGGAAACGAAGGAGTACGCCGAAGGAATAGATATCAGACCGGCAGTCCGTCTGTGCAAAGCCGTACTGCTCCGGGGGAGCGAACCCTTTTGTTCCAAAGAAGACGGTATCGGTTTCTTTCGTGTTTTTGTATGTTCGGGCCAGATCGAAGTCGATCAGGACCGGATCTTCATTTTCAGTCACAATAATGTTTTCCGGCTTGATATCACGATGAATGACAGGCGGTGTCTGACTGTGAAGATAGATCAGGATGTCGGCAAGCTTTACGCACAGAGAAACGACTTCTTCCTGAGAGAGATCTTTTTTCTGCGAATACTCACTCAGCGGGATTCCTTCAATATAGGATCGGACAACGATAAACATAAACGGACTTTGGTAACTGCGGCGGTAAGCCGGAAGCCCTTCGTGATGCAGCTGGCTCAGGATACTTTCCGCGTCGGGACTGGCAAGAAATGCAGTGTCGTGGCATTTTGCCACACAGAGTTCCCGTGTCTTTTTATCCGACACCAGAAAAGTTTCGCATCCATGGTGGAAAGCGAGACATTCCAGCTGGTCATAGTCGTTAAGAAACTCCTCGGGATATCCGGCTTTTGAGAAAGCCTCCTCTATTTCCAAAACCGCTGTCTTTCTGTCAGTCATTTCTTCTCCCTCCGCCTAAAGCGGGCAGGTCCAGATCACAGAGAATGATCTGAGCGTCAACAAAGGAAATGCCGTGATAAAGGCAGTAGATGATGGCAGCATCCCGCTTGACACGGGGATACAGGGGACTTTTTCCGGCAATTCTCAGCAGCTCCTGTGTATCGGCTACTGACAGGGAAAAACCGAATGCAAGCTGCAGGACAGAATCTCTTGACGGGAATCTCCTCCCGTTGAAGAGCTGATGTCCGAATGACTTTTCGAGTCCTGAGCGCTGAATGATATGCTCCGGTACTTCCTTCTGCCTGGTACACAGCGCGGTAATATAGTCATGAAAAGCCGGAACAGACAGATCAGACAGGGTTTCATCCAGAAACATGTGAAGGCTGGGGGCTTTGAAAAGAAGGGAGAGAAGCTCTTCTGTGCTGAGCCTTTTCTGATCCGTCATGACGATATGTTCCTTTCAAGAAGTAGAAATCTGTCGGCGGCACGTCAGACCGGCGTCCGGCCGTTTTCTGAACAGCCGGACTCTGCAGTGAGTCCGGCTGTTGGTGCCTTTGGGGGGAAACGCGGTTTTCTTTTCTGTATTACAGAAGGCCTTCACGGCAGAGAATGCTCCGGAGTGCCTCAATCTGATTGCTGTCGGCAGCGGTAAACGGGAATCCCGGAATATTTTTGACCGGAACGCCGCGCAGTGCGGCGGCAGCCTTAATGTACGGGATGAACGGGGCTCCGACGGTATAGATGTCCATCAGACGGTTGATCACCTGCTGGAGGCGGGCTGATTCAGTCCAGTTTCCGTTGTTCACGGCAACTGCCCAACTGTGGCATACCTCGGGGGCGACGTTGGACAGACCGGCGATGCAGCCGTCTCCGCCGCAAAGAACATTATGAGCAAAGTTGTCGTCGAAACCGGAATAGATTTCGAATTCCGGGCGGACGGGCTTGACTGCTTTAATCAGTTCCCGTGTATGGTCAAGGCCTGAAATGGTGTCCTTGATTCCCACGATATTCGGATGGGCTTGAGCAAGCCGCAGGACAATGTCAGCGGGAATCGTGTATCCGGTACGGTCAGGGAAGTTGTAAAGATAAATACGGCCGGAAATTTTCCTGGCAAGTGTGTCGTAGTAAGCGAAGATCTGCTCAGGTTCCAGACGAAAATAATAGGGTGAGACGACAATGACGGAATCAGCGCCCTCGGTCAGGGCATATTCCGAAAGTTCCAGTACATTGGAAAAAACCATATCCGCAGTACCGGCAATGACGGGAATCCGTCCGGCAGCACAACGGACAGCCAGGGAAATCAGACGTTTTTTTTCACTCATGGGGATCGAGAAGAATTCCCCGATGCTGCCCAGTACGAGAATACCGTCTACGCCGCCGGTGATGAGATGTTCATAGAGCGCGGCACAGGCTGATTCATCAATGAATCCGTTTTCAAGGAACGGTGTAACTGCCGGGGTGATGTACTTTGCCATTTTGTACCTCCTCAGTATCCTGCACCCTGCATGGCAGAGAGTGCGGATTCGGTATAGCGTTTGAGAATACCTTTTCTGCGCGGGACTTCCTTCAGAGGCCAGTTTTTCCTGCGCTCCGTCAGAACGGCTGCGACGGCATCGGCATCCATCGGGACGCCGTCAATTCCGACAACATCAAGGGTACGGGCTTCAATGTCATAAGCGATAATATCGCCGGTATGGATGTAGGCTAATGGTCCTCCTGCGGCAGCTTCGGGACTGACATGGCCGATAGCCGCGCCTCTGGTGGCACCGGAGAAGCGTCCGTCGGTCACAAGAGAAACGTGTCCGTTGAGACGTCGGTCACAGACGATGGCTTCGGTAGTCATCAGCATTTCAGGCATGCCGCTGCCACGCGGCCCTTCATAACGGATGACCAGAATTTCGCCAGGGTTGATTTTGCCTGCGACAACTGCGTCATGAGCTGCTTCCTCGCTGTCATAGACCCGGGCTTTTCCGGTCAGGCGGCGCATGTCCTCTGCACAGGCGGAGTACTTGATGACTGCACCATCCGGGGCAAGATTTCCCTTCAGGACAGCGATAGAACCGGTTTCCTTCGCTTCTGCGACAGGAATAATGACCTGTTCTCTTGTAAGGCCATAGTTATGCAGATATCCTTCGTTGCGCTCAAAGAAGCCTTCGTGTGTCAGGGTTTCCAGATTCTCTCCCAGTGTTTTTCCGGTGACAGTCATGACGTTCAGATCGAGATAATCCCGCAGTGCAAGCTGCACGGCAGGAACGCCGCCGGCAAACCAGAAGGATTCCGTCAGATGTTCGCCGCTGGGGTTGATGTTTCCGATATGGGGGATGATCCGGTTGATTTCATCGAACAGTTCAGGTTCCAGGGTGAGTCCCAGTTCGCGGGCGATGGATGGCAGGTGCAGCGTGGCATTGGTGGATCCACCGATGGCGCTGTGAACAATAATGGCATTGCGGAAAGCAGCGGGTGTCAGAATGTCCGATGGACGAATGCCCTGCCTGGCCAGTTTCATAATCTGGCGTCCAGCCTGCCGCGAAAAGGCCAGAATGTCACGCATGGTAGCAGGGACCAGAGCACTTCCCGGAAGGGCAAGGCCCAGTGCCTCAGCCATGCACTGCATGGTCGAGGCGGTGCCAAGGAAGGTACAGGCACCGCAGGACGGGCAGCCGGTAAGCTTATAGTTCCGGATTTCCTCTTCCGTTATGCCGTCGTGTTCCCGCTGGCGCAGGGAAATGGAACCGGCAACCAGAGAAGTTGTCTGATTGGGACCGGGACGCATGCTGCCGCCCGGTACAAAAACAGACGGAATGTCCACTCTGGCCATGGCCTTGAGATGCGCCGGAATGGATTTGTCACAGGAGGAGATCAGGACCATCCCGTCCCACGGAACAAAGCCTGCGTGCAGCTCGACCATGTCTGCCAGTGCTTCACGGCTGGCCAGAATCATATTCATGCCGTCGTGTCCCTGGGCACATCCGTCACAGATGTCGGTGGTATGGAAACGGCCAGGTGCACCGCCGCATTCATAAATGCCGCGGCAAATGTGTTCACTGAGCTGATCCAGGTGTGTGGAGCCGGGATGGCTGTCTCCGAAGACGTCTTCGACCAGGATCTGAGGTTTTCCGATGTCGGTTTCATCCCATCCGGATCCCAGCTGAAGGGCATCAAACTGGGCCCAGAGATTACGCTCTCTCGTACTGCGTATACTCAAATTCATACCTCCTTCGCAAAATGATTCTGTCCGGCAGTTGTTATCCGGGCAGATCATTCAGTTCTCTGTTTTGTAGAGATCGTTCTGCTTTTACTGGAACTCTAGCACAGAAAAAGATGGTTTGCAATAGCATTCTTTTTATGGGAAAACCAAAGGGATAACTTCGATCCGGAGCTTATCATTCCGGATTTTCAAGCCGGACATACTCACTTGGCGTGAATCCGGTTGCCTTCTTGAATATCCGGAAAAAGTACTGGATATCATTTCCGAATCCGGTCTGTTCTGCGACTTCCTGTACCTGAATATCCGGCCTGCTTATCAGCAGAGCCTTGGCCATTTCAATTCGCTTCCGTGAAACGTATGCGGAGAACCGCTCTCCGGTTTTCTTTCCAAACAGTTTGCTGACATAATCCGGATTCATGAACAGTGTCTCCTCTGAGAGCTTCTTCAGAGAAAGACTGCTGTCAGAGAGATTGTTCCGTACATAGGTTTTGATCACCCGTACAAGATCTCCTGTGGACGGAGTGCTGTCGTGCTGTCCGCCCTCGGCGGCTATCCGGCTGAGGCTTTCACTGCAGACTTCTTGCATGACCTCTTGCAGCTGTTCACGGCTGACCGGCTTCAGCAGATAATGCCGCACACCGTAGTGCATCGCTTCCTTGGCAAATTCAAACTCTGCATACCCTGAGAGGACGATGAATACTGTATTCATTCTTGCCGCATGGGCGCGGGCAATGAGATCCAGTCCGCTCAGTCCGGGCATTTTGATGTCCGTCAGGATAATGTCCGGATACTCATCCAGCATCCGGTCGAAGGCCTCTGCACCGTTTTTACACAGTTCAACGTGATCAATGCCCAGTTCCTTCCAGTTTACAAGCGTGTACAGCGCTTCACGCGTGACACGTTCATCATCCACAATCAGCATTCGCAGCATGGTATTCCTCCATAAGTCCGTTTTTTCCGGGAATCCGTACTTCGCATACTGCCCACATCCCGCAATTTGAAAGCCAGATCCCGTAAGTGTCACCGAAACGGAGTCTCAGACGGTTGTGGATGTTCCGCAGGCCGATTCCAAAACCGTGCGGTTCGAGCCGGGCAGGATTCAGCTCGCCCAGCATTTCCTCGGGGAAAGAGGATCCGCTGTTTTCAATCCGGATCCTGATCATTCCGTCCTGACAGTCAGCTTTGAGGACGATCTGACAGATGTCATCGAAGCCGTTTTCGAGGGCATATTTGACTGCATTTTCGACCAGCGGCTGAAGAATCATTTTGGGTACCCGGATTTCCATCAGTTCATCCGGTACGCTCTCCGCATATTCAAGCTGATCCTCAAACCGTTCTTTCTGAATGGTCATGTAGTCGTGAACCAGGTTGAGCTCCTCACGAAGGGTAAGTACTTTTGTCCTGGAATCGAGGGAAATCCGGAGAAAGCGCCCCAGAGCTTCGACAATACGTGTGATTTCCTGATGATTGGCCAGCTGTGCCCGGGAATTGATGCTCTGCAGAACATTGTAGAGAAAATGCGGATTCATCTGTGATTCAAGAGCCCGGATCTGAGCCTCCTTTGAAAGAAGCTCGTTTACATACTTTTCCCGGATCAGGCGGTCGATGATTTCTGCCATGCTGTCAAAATGTTCGTTCAGAAGTTCGAATTCATTTCTGCTGTCCCGGATGTTTTCCGGCGGAGAATCCGGACCGGATTCTGTGATTTTCTGCTTGAACCGTTCGATCTTGGCCAGCAGGTCCTCTGTCTGGCGTGTAATTGAGCGCATAAAGGTACGGCCGAGAAATGTGGTTGCCAGTATGGTGCCGAAAAAGGTCAGAACCAGAATCAGATAGGCCATCCTCCGCGCCCGCCACTGATCCTCGCAGGGGACGAGAAGCGAATAGCACCATGGGTCCTGAACCAGCGCGTCGTGAACCAGATAGCAGTGGCCTTTCGGGAAGGACAGAATCTTCGGGGAATGGTCGATGGCGTCGAGAACAACGGATACCATTTCTTCCGTAAGCCCCGGGCTTCTGTAAAAAGGCCGTCCATCCTGATCCAGCAGCCACATGAACTGATCGGTGTTCCGTGATACGCCGCCGATACGACTGACCAGGCGGTCAAGGTTTACGTGAACCAGCATGGTTCCGGTGATTTTAAGATTAAAGGGGACAATCTGACGGATGGAGCGTACAGCCAGAATTTCACCTTCTCTCTCTCCGGCCAGCATGATCATTCGTCCATCTGCTGCGGCGGCCTGTTCAATCATGAGCTCTTTTTTACCGGCATCCGGCGTGGTTTTCTGCATATAGTGGGTGGATATGTCGAATGCCGGAGTCAGCAGCTCAATATCCTCAACGCCCAGATTTCGGAATTCGGTCTGATACCGGATCAGACTGCTGTACAGCTCATGATATGAGTTCATCGCAGAACGGGCATCGATCTCCTCACTGACCAGGGTCAGGTGACGCTGAATCTGTGAATCACCCAGGAGTTTGTATGTCATACTCCGGATGTCGTCCATGGCCAGATTCAGATCGGCAGATACGACTTTCAGTGTCCCGAGCATGGACTGCTCAACGGCATCGTCGTACCGCAGAATGATCAGATGACCGGCGAGCAGAATGACGCAGGTGACGATGATTTCAATCAGAAGACACAGGAGGAAAATCATCCGGCGCAGTTTCATGTGCTGAACTCGGGATCGGAGCATTGTTCTGGTCTCCTCTTCAATACTGGTTATTCTGACGCATAAACTATTGCATTTCAGAACGTTTGTCAAGATACTTCCCTTTTTGATGAAGTGAATTCAACGGTTTTATCCAATTTCGTATCGGCAAAGTACATTTTTATTGCGGACAGGGAAAGGTATAATGGTTACAATAAAAAAAGGAGGTTTCTCATATGAAAAAGGCTTCTGTGTTTTTTTCTCTTCTTCTGGTTATGTGCCTCATGTGCACAGCGGTGATGGCTGAGACGCATCTGAACGTAGCCTGGTGGGGAAATCAGGTCCGCAATGACAGCACGCAGGCTGTTCTGGATTTGTATACCAAGGAAACCGGTACGACTTTTGATGTTACCATGAATTCCTTTGGCGATTACTGGACCACCCTGGCGACTGCGTCTGCTGGCGGCCAGCTGCCAGATGTTCTCCAGCATTCCACTGCTTATATCCAGCAGTATGTGGATAACAATCTTCTCCTGGATCTGACTCCTTATGTGGAGAGCGGTGCACTGGATACCGCCAACATCGGAGAGAATATTCTGGACCTTGGCCGGATGAACGGCGGCCTCTACGGTCTGTGCGTCGGCACCAACTCAATGGCCTGCCTCTACAATAAGACTCTTCTTAAGGAAGCCGGAATCGAAATTCATGATCTCATGACTATGGACGAGTTCATGGCAGTCTGCAGAGAAGTCTATGAAAAGACTGGTTACAAGACCGATCTCGGCTATGGTACGGAATCCTTCTTCAACTATGTCACCCGTGGCCTTGGGAAACCGCTCTTTGTGGATGGAAAACTGGGAATTGGTCAGGAAGAGGCGGAATACTTCTACGGTCTGTATGAGAAAGCCGTACAGGAAGGATGGCTGCTGGGCGGCGACGTATTTGCCTCACTGGTTGCCGGTTCTGTCGAGCAGAATCCTATGGTCTACGGTTCCTCCCCTGAAACCATGTCCTGGTGCGCATTTAACTGGTCTAATCAGCTGAAAGCCATGCAGGCAGCTGCACCGGAAGGAGTCGAGCTGGCGCTGACTACGCTTCCCTCTCCCGATCCGGTTAAGAGCGGATTCGTTGCCTGCTCCATGTATTTCTCCATAGCCGCTTCGACCGCAAACCCGGATGAATCCGTCAGATTCCTGAACTATTTTGTCAACTCCGTTGAGGCAAACAAGATCCTCCTGGCTGAGCGCGGCATTCCGGTATCTTCTGTAGTGGGTGAGGCAATTGCAGGCGATCTGGACCCGCTGACCCAGACAGTTGTTGCCTTTGTCAACAATGTCGTCGTTCCCAACAGCTCAGAAACTCCGAAGCCGGATCCGGACGGTGCCAGTGAGATTTTTGCGTTAAGTCGTGAGCTTGTCGAGCAGATCTCTTACGGTGCCCTTTCGGCGAAGGACGCAGCAAAGACCCTCATTGACACGGCAAACGATGTGTTCAGCCGCTGACAGGATGTGGTACAGCGTTTTCTGCCGGCAGTTTCTGCAGAATTTTGCAGCCGCCGGAACGCCCGGGCTTTACAGGCCAAATGTGAATTCTGTCTGTCTTTTTTCTGCCGCGGTGTCGGGAAAAAAAGCTGAGAATCGGATATGCCGCATGCGGCCTGAACATTAAAAATGCAGGAACGGGTTTGCTGGTTGCAGTAAACCCGTTCGATGCTTTTGACTGGAGGCTTTCCTATGAATTCGTCTGTCTCTCACCGACAGAAAAGGAACCTGCGCGAATGGCTGTGCAGGGACAGCGTTGCCGGTGTTATCTGCACCATGCCGTTCATCATCGGGCTCGTCTTTTTTCTGATTGTTCCCATGCTGCTCTCCGGCTATTATGCTTTTTGTGACTATAATATTCTCGCACCGGCAAAATGGGCAGGACTCAAGAACTTTGCCCGCATGTTCACAGCGGATACGAAGTTTTTCAAATCACTGGAGGTTACTCTGTTCTATGCCTTTGTTTCCGTTCCGCTGCGGCTTACCTTTGCACTTGCTGTGGCTATGATTCTTCTTCGGAATTCCCGTCTGACAGGAATTTACCGCGCAGCCTATTATCTGCCGTCAATTATTGGAGGATCGGTTGCCGTTGCCATTCTGTGGAAACGCATGTTTGCCATTGACGGTACGTTCAACGCAGTTCTGGGCATGCTCGGGATCGAAAGCAGGACGGCCTGGCTCGGAAATGTTTCAACGGCTATCTGGATGCTGATTCTGCTCTCTGTCTGGCAGTTCGGTTCCTCCATGCTGATTTTTCTCTCCTCTCTCAAGCAGATTCCCCAGACCCTGTATGAGGCGGCAAGGGTTGATGGTGCAATCGGTATTCAGCAGTTTTTCAGAATTACGCTGCCGCTGCTGACGCCGACCATTTTCTTCAATCTGGTGATGCAGATGATCAACGGTTTTCTGGCATTTTCACAGAGTTACATCATTACCCAGGGGAAGCCCATGAACTCGACTCTTTTTTATGTGGTGCACATGTATCAGCAGGGATTTGAGTTCTTCAAAGCCGGGTATGCTTCTGCACTTGCCTGGATCATGCTTCTGATCATCGGCGCATTTACCGGATTCCTGTTCCTGACCAAGCGGTACTGGGTTTATGAAGGGGGTGCCTGACATGTCGTTTAAAGTGCAGCAGATGCTCAGAACGGTTCTTTATCATCTTCTGGTCATGCTTCTCGGCTTTGTCATGATCTACCCGCTGCTTTGGATGATCATGAGTTCCTTCAAGCCGACAAATACAGTGTTCACCACGGCAGGTTCTCTGATTCCCGCCACCTGGACGCTAGATAACTACATCAATGGCCTCAAGGGGTTTGGCGGCATTCCATTCACGACTTTTTTCCGGAATTCCTTCTTTATTTCAGTACTCGCTACCGCCGGTACCATCGTCTCTTCTGCAATTGTCGCCTATGCGTTCAGCCGCCTTCCTTATCGCGGACGTGGATTTCTGTTTGCTTCCATGCTGGTGACCATGATGCTCCCGGCACAGGTACTGATGGTTCCACAGTATCTCTGGTACAACAAACTGGGCTGGGTGAATTCCTATCTTCCCATGATCGTTCCTTACTGCTTTGCCATTCAGGGATTCTTCGTCTATCTGAATGTGAATTTCATCAATGGAATTCCGAAGGATCTGGATGAGGCCGCCAAAATCGACGGCTGCAGTCCGTATGGCATTCTTTTCCATATTATCACACCACTTCTGACTCCGGCGCTGATTACCTCCGGCATATTTTCCTTTATCTGGCGCTGGGATGATTTTCTTTCGGCGCTTCTCTATGTACGAACCTCCGCCATGTATCCTGCGAGTCTCGCACTCAAACTGTTCTGTGATCCCGGTTCTTCCTCAGACTATGGAGCAATGTTTGCCATGAGTACCCTTTCAATTCTTCCGGTTCTTCTGATCTTCATTTTCCTGCAGAAATATCTTGTGGACGGCATTGCCTCAAGCGGACTAAAAGGCTGATTTTCAGCTGTACAGAAAAACAGATGACAGAAACAGACTGAAAGCACCTGCTGCGGCAACAGGTGCTTTCAGTCTGTTTCCGGGGTGACAGTGAAGAGATATCTGCCGGATTCGGATGCCCGTATAACCTGCATTTTCTGTGAACCGGGCGGTCAGGGATGAATCAGAGCAGTTTTCTGGATGCGGACAGGCTTCCGGCAGGGGCAGTGGATAATCCTCCGGAAATCGGGTATAATACCTCCTGCAGGTCAGATGCAGATCTGTGTGACACAGGAACGAAAAAACCTGTCGCCGGTCCGCTTCATGAATCGGCAGATACAGACAGGGCTGTGCAGTTCCGGAAGGACGATGTTCCTGCGTAAACGGTTTCGGAAAGAAAAGAGAAGGAGTACGATGATGAAAGACAGATGTCCGGTTTGCGGCGCACTGCTTCTGCCGGATGAAAAGGTTTGCCCCAGATGCGGCTCGGCGGTGGATCCGGAACAGACAGCGGAAGCGCAGACGCCTGATGCAGATAAGCAGGTACTGGAAACGGGAACCTTATCCGGAACGGACAGCAGGAGAATTTCAGGCGGTGCGGGAAGGGCTGTGACGGCGGCTGAAAATATGCCGGAACGGTCGTTCCCGGACGGTGACAGGGATGCCGGAGAGTATAATCCTGCCACAGGAGAAATTCCGCGGACCATTGAAGAACTGAAGGCTTATTGTGCATATCACGAAATGCAGCTGGGAAGAATGCGGTTCTTTATCGGAGAGGATTACAAGTATCCCAGAGCATTTGGAATCTACCAGGACGGCGACCGTTTTGTTGTTTACAAAAACAAGGCCAGCGGCGACCGGGCGGTTCGCTATCAGGGACCGGATGAGGCCTATGCGGTCCGGGAACTGTACAGCAAGCTGCTGGATGAATGCCACGCCCGGAATATCTGGCCGGATGGAAAGCCTCAGGAACAGGGGAGAAGGCGCGGAGGCCTTGACAAAGGGACTATCCGTTTTTTTGGGGCCTTCTTTGTATTCTTTATTATTCTGTCTGTTGGATTTTTCATCTATGAGCATGTACAGCATTCCCATGACGGATACTACCGGATGAATGATTCGGGCATGTATTACCGGTACGGATCAGACTGGTATTACTCGGATGGTATCACGGACTGGTATATGGTTGACATGATGATGAATGAGGATGTGTATGATGACTATTATCTCGGAGATGACTATAACAGCAGCTGGGGATACGAAGATTTCCATGATTCCCAGGCCTGGGAGAGTATCCGGGAGGAGGAAAGACATACCACATCGTCGGATTATGATTCCTGGGACAGCAGCAGTACGAACTGGGATTCAGACTGGTGATTACGTTTCATTGACAATACAGACGGAATCGAGTATGATACGCAGGCATGAGTGCGCATACCTTCTGCGGTATGTGAAAGAAAAATAGTTTCTCTGCCGGGAGGGCCGGCAGATGAAAGGAGCAGATACATGGTACATACCATCGTGGGCGCCAACTGGGGCGACGAGGGGAAAGGGAAGATCACGGATCTTCTGGCGGTTAATGCAGATATTGTGGTCCGCTTTCAGGGCGGAGCGAATGCCGGTCACACCATTATCAATGAATACGGGCATTTCGCACTTCATCTTCTGCCCAGTGGAATATGTAACCCGAAGGTACTTAATGTTCTTGGACCTGGTGTGGCATTTGACATGGAGGCATTTCTGAAGGAACTGGCAGAAGTACGGGAAATGGGTGTACCCGAACCGCAGATCGCTATTTCAGAACGTGCACAGGTGCTGATGCCTTATCACATTCTGCTTGACTGTTATGAGGAGGAACGTCTCGGAAAGCAGTCTTTCGGATCCACGAAATCCGGTATTGCACCATTTTACGGAGACAAGTATCAGAAGATTGGCATTCAGGTCTGCCAGCTGTATTACCCGGAGGTGCTGCGTGAGAAGCTGACGCATGCGCTGGATATCAAGAATGCCCTGATGACCAGTCTTTATCACAAGGATCCTGTGGACGTGGATGCGCTGATTGAAAAGCTCACCGGTCTGGCGGAGCAGATCCGGCCGTTTGTGGCAGATACAGATGAAATTCTGATGAATGCTGTTCGTGACGGGAAAAACATTCTGATGGAGGGACAGCTGGGAACGCTTCGTGATCCAGATCACGGCATCTATCCCATGGTGACATCATCCTCTCCGCTGGCAGGCTATGCGCCGGTTGGTGCGGGTGTTCCGGTGTGGTCGATTCGGAATATCACCGCAGTTACAAAGGCCTATTCCTCCTGTGTCGGAGCCGGCCCGTTTACCACAGAACTGTATGGTGATGAGGCGGAGGAGCTGCGCCGCCGCGGCGGAGATCATGGGGAATACGGTGCCAAGACCGGAAGACCGCGCCGCGTAGGCTGGTTTGATGGCGTGGCCACCCGCTATGGCTGTGAGATCCAGGGCGCTACGGAAGTGGCACTGACCAATCTGGATGTGCTTGGCTATCTGGATGAAATTCCGGTGTGCGTTGCCTATGAATATGAAGGAAAACGCCTGACCCGTTTCCCGGTGACGCCAATGCTGGAAAAGTGTACGCCGGTCTATGAGATACTGCCCGGCTGGAAGGCGGATATCCGGGGAATTACCCGGTACGAGGATCTGCCGGAAAACTGCCGGCATTATGTCGAGTATCTGGAAAAGCTTATCTGCTGCCCGATCACCATGGTTTCAAACGGTCCGCGCCGGGAGGAAATGATCTACCGCAAGTCCTCCATGCCGTCGGTCATCTGCTGAGTTCTCCGCAGAGAAAGAATTTTGCGCTGCCGGAGCGATTTAAGAACAGGTACAGACAGGGCGGGAAGATGTCTACTCTTTTCCCATATGAATGCCGTATACAGGACATTCAACAGGCTGCAGCATGGAAGCCCGGGGATCTTTTATGAACAGAAAAGAAAAGCTGTGATATTTCACAGCTTTTCTTTCTTTTCCTGATTATCCGAAATATCGTTTCAGTGCTGATTCACAGCATTCACGTATGTGCTGATAGTCCTCAGCGGTCATCTGTTTTGACAGAGCATTGTAAAACTGAAGGAGGCCAAGCTGACGGGCATGATGCATGACATGCATGTCTTCGAACCGCCGGAAGGGCATGTTCAGAATGAGACGTTCAACCTCATGTGCAGTATATCCGCCGCGTGTAAAGATGCATTTCCGTTTTTCCGGGGGGAGGCCTTTTTCTCTGCGTTCCTCATAGTAACGGGCAAAATCCCGGGCTACGTCTTCGAGCCGGGCGCTTCCGGTTTCGTCCATATTGTCAAGGAATGCAAGCAGGAACACCGGCTTGTAGGAGTAGCTCATGGTCATGGTTTCCACCATCTCCATGAACAGCGCTTTCATGTTTTCCCTGGTAATGACAGTCCATCCGAACTGGGCGGCGTATTTCTCCACAGTGGTTTTTTCAAAGAAGCGGAAGCTTCGATGCTCACTGACGGGAACTTCCATGTCTGGAACGATCCTGCCTTCCCGGATGTACCGGTCGACTGTTTCATTCTGCACGTTGACCATCTGTGTAAAAGCGATCTGCGAGACCATGGTTTTTGCCTGATCCTGCCAGTTGAACAGATCGACTGTCTCGTAACCGGTCATGTGAACGGGATAATCAACCAGGACTTCCGGTTTCTTTCCCTGACGAAACAGATCCTGATCAAATTTCATACTGCTCTTCTTTCCAAGAACAAGTCCTCCGGCAACATATTCGGAAAGACCGAGCAGCCGATGGATGGAGTAAGGCATGTTAAAGAGATTTGCGTTATCGACAAAGTCGAAAACCATCAGGAAATCTTTTCCGGGTGATTTGCGCATTCCCCGTCCCAGCTGCTGCATGTAGACGGTTCTGGACATGGTTGGCCGTGCCATGAAAAGCACCTGTGTGTGCGGTGAATCCCATCCTTCATTCAGCAGGTCACAGGCACAGAGGACGGAGAGCCTGCCGTTTTCGTAATCTGACAGAATCCGCTTTCGTTCAGAAAGGCGGGTGCTTCCGGAAACGCAGGATGCCTCTATTCCGCGGGCACGAAAGCGGCCGGCAATTTCTGCCGCATGCTGGACAGATGCACAGAAAACGACGGTAGGCTTTCCTTTCACATATTCACTGTAGGTATCTACAAGAAGCAGATTTCGTTCCGGAACACGAATGGTGGATTCCAGATCCTGAGCGATGTACTTGAACCCGCTGATTCGAACGTCCCGCATATCGATGTTCGTCCTGATGCGGATACAGCGGACAGGAACGAGTGTATCCAGCTCAACTGCAGTTTTCAGATCCAGCCGGTGTGCAATGTTCTGGAAAACCTCAAGCAGATCCTCACCGTCTGTCCTTTCCGGCGTGGCTGTCAGTCCGAGCGTGAATTCGGGTTGGAAATAGGACAGAATCTTTCGATAGGTTTCGGCGGTTCCATGGTGGCATTCGTCGATAATCATGTATCCGAATTCATCCGGACGGAAATTTTCGAGGCTGCGGGCGATGCTCTGAATCGTTCCACAGACGACATAGGCATCATTTTCCCGGATGCCGCTTTCATATCGTCCTACCGTTACCTCCGGCCAGAGCTTTGAGAATGTTCGGATGGCCTGGTCGACAATTTCATGCCGGTGTGCAAGAAAAAGAGTCCGTCTGCCGAAAGACCGGGCATCTGAAACGGCGGTAACAGTTTTTCCCGTACCGGTTGCATGAAACAGAAGGGCAATGGTTTTATGTTCCTGACGCATCTGCTGAAGATTTTCCAGAGCTTCTTCCTGATGGTTCATCAGTTCAAGCGTATCACCCAGCTGAGGCGGAAGGGTATCTTCGATATACCGGAACATCGGCGACTGTCCGAGAAAGGTAACCAGTTCATCCTTCACGCGCTCGGGGTTCTGCTCGATCTGAGCAGAGGTCCAGCGGTAAACCCGCCACCCGTCAAAAATCATGCTGTTCTGTTTGAGCAGATCATCATGGTATTTTTCCTGGGATACTTTCCCGGGCTGATGCCAGGTATTCCCGTCAACTTCAATGGCTACCCGGCCATCCGGCAGATTTACGGCGAAATCAATTGTCCTGTGACCGCCATAGATATCAACAATCGGGTACTGCAGATAGACATACTGACCTTTTTCAGCACCGAAGGTATCGCAGAACAGCTCGATAAAGCGGTCTTCGGTACCGCTGTTTCCACCGGACTGTCTGATACTGGACATAACCTCACCTCATTCACAGATGACATCAATCAGGCGGATTCCCTTTTCAAAACCGCCGCGTTCCCCGCGTTTCTGAAGACGGATACGTTCAATATCCTCCCAGCAGATTCCCCTGTGAAAGGCGATGCCATGCAGGACTTCAAGAATATCTGCCAGTTCCTCGGTGGAATGGCTTTCAAGATATTCCTGCACTTCTTCTAAAAGCTTTGAATCGAGTGCATCCGGCATTTCCTCATCGGGAATCCGGGCCGTGACCGGATTTTTTCCTGCATGGAGGATAATCTCCGGGATGAGGTCACGCACCAGCTTATCGTGATGGACAGTTTTCATAACAAACCTCCCTGACGACAGATGCACAGCGCATCTGAGGATGCTGTTAGCATACCACATTGGTGTGTATCTGCACATCCCCAAAAACAAAAAGGACATCCGCAGAAGGGCTGCGGATGTGCTGATTACTCAGAAAAAGAATGAAAAAACGGAAAATGTCAGATGCTCTCAGACTGCTGTTTCCGTTCAGGAACGGTCCGACACAACTTTGAGAGAGGAATCTGAATCTATCAGAGGAAGACGGAACGTGATGACAGTGCCTGAACCGGGGGTGCTGTCAATGTTCAGATGAGCATCTTCACCGTAGGTCAGTATCAGGCGTTTGCTGACGTTGTAAAGGCCGATATGCCGGCAGCGTTCTTCAGACGGATCCGCAAGGGATGAACGGATTTCCCGGAGCAGGGGTTCATCGATGCCGGCTCCATTGTCGGAAATACGGATGAGCAGGTGTTCCTGTTCTTTGGTAATCTGCACGCTGACATTGAGACAGCCTTTATTTTCGGACATGCCATGTGAAATGCTGTTTTCTACCAGAGGCTGCAGAAGCATTCGGATCACGTACAGCTTTGTCAAATCCGGTGCACATTGGCAGGAATAGTGAAGCCGTTCACCGTATCGGATCTGCTGAATGGCGGCATAACTGTCAAGAATCGCCAGTTCCTCCCGGATAGTTGCCAACCGGCTGCTGTCATCCAGAGAATAGCGCAGAATGTCAGAAAGGTATTCGATCATGTTGCTGGCATCGTTCTGACCACCGGTCAGTCCAATGGCTTTCCACTGAATAGTGGTAAGCGTGTTGAACAGGAAGTGCGGGTTCAGCTGAGACTGGAGCGCTTTCAGTTCAAGAAGCTGTGCACGATGCTGACGATCCGCAAGCTGTACGGCCAGATAATCCGTGTTAAGGAATGTATCAATGAGTTCGCGGAGTGCCTGACTGTAAACAGAAATATTGCTTCGGGCGGCAGAGGCACTCTGTCCGTCTTTTGCCCGTTGAATTGAATCATGAATGCGGGCAATATCCCGCACTTTCTGACGGGCGGTATGTGCGGCAAAGATGGTTCCAAGCAGCAGAGTCAGCAAAATGATGAAAATGAGCTGAAAGCGCATTCTGTTCGCGGGCGCGTACATATCGTTGATGGAAGTGAGAAAAAGGAGATGCCATCCAAAGCGGCTCAGCTTCTGGGACATGCAGATATAGCGGGTGTTATTCAGATACAGCTTCCTGTTCTCTGCCTGATCCTGCTGCCAATCGGAATCAAACAGGGAACGAACTGTGTGACCGAGTTCAGATGGCGGAACAGACAGTGTACTGACGGCCGATGGACCATTGATGAGAATACGTCCGTTTTCAGAGGTCAGCATGACGATGGTTCTGGACTGGCTGTACCAGCGCTCAAGAATGGCTTCGAGCGGGGTATAATCGATGTTGAGAATAAGAATGCCGCAGGATATGCCGGAATCATCCCCTGCGTCAATCCGGCTGTATACGGTGAGCACCTTCTGACTCTGACCGTCTTTCCGTGTCAGCGTTCTGTTTTCTGTCCATGCTCTGACTTTCGGGTCGGACTTCTGATAGGTTTCTAACCAGCTGATATCGTCTGATTCACTCAGGAGAGCCAGACGTTCAGAACTTGAAATATAATAATCGCCTCCACCGTCATAATAAATATAGGTGGAAGCAACGTAGGGATTTTTCTGGGAGGAGTCGAATAGCAGATCGAGCATGCCGTTGAAGATGTCCTGCTCGTTCTCTGCAAGTCCGCCGTGGGAGGCTTTCAGCACCATCTCTTTCAGAGAAGGGGTAATGGTCGGACTGTTGGCCAGTGTATGATAAAGCTCTTCGACCGTCTGTGTGATTTCGCTCAGATGGTTGGAAAAGTGATGGGATCTGGCATCAAAACTTTCATAAATTTCCTGTTTGAGAGTCCTGATAAAGAAAACACCGGTGATGAGACCTAGAATAAAGACGGGAAGGAAAACAGCCAGAAACAGGCTTTGGGCTTCCACCCAGAAGATTTTTCGATAAAGATTTTTCATTGAGTATCGGTCCTTCCCTGAAGCCGGTATTCTCTGGGCGTCATACCGTAAGTAAGCCGGAAGCTCCGGGAGAAGCTGTTGGAAGTGGAATATCCGACCCGGCGTGCAATGTCCTGGATGCGCAGAGAAGAGCCGGAAAGAAGACGGGCGGCTTCTTTCATCCGGGCAGTCATCAGGTAGTCAATGAATTTTTCACCGGTGTGCTGATGGAAGAAAGTGCTGAGATAGTAGGGATTCATCCGGATATACTGTGCGGCACTTTCAAGAGTAACATCCTCATAGTGCGCATGAATGAATTCCTTGATTTTACGGATCGCCGGGTTTTCGCTCTCAGAATCGATTTTTTCCGGCTTTGGCGGGAGTGTACCGGACTGTATACGATGCTCATCCAGTTCTCTGTGAATCTGGGTAAAAACTTCCATAATCTGAGCATACTTGATAGGTTTTACCAGATAATGACGTACACCGAAGAGCATAGCTCTCTGTGCATAGTCGAAATCCCGGTAGCCGCTTACAACGATAAAAGAGGTTTCCGGATGACGTTTTGATTCGTTTTCAATTAAATCAAGGCCGCTCATTCCAATCATGCGGATGTCCGTTACGAGGACATCCACTTTGTTCTGCTGCAGATACTCGTCCGCTTCCTGAGCGCTTGAGAAGTCTGCAACAATGTTGAAATCAATTTCAGTCCAGGGGAAAAAATTACAGAACCCTTTGCGGATTTCACGTTCATCGTCAACTACAATCATTGTGTACATGATTTTCACCCCGTGAGAATTTTATACGGCTGAATCCGCTGCTTTCGAACGCAACCAAGGGACGGCGGAGTGCGTGGAATTCTTTTATTCTACTCCAAGTTTTGACGATTATGCCGGAAATATATAATATTGAACAGAATCTAAAAAAAAGTTTATATTTTCATCTTCTGTAAGACCGAAAAAAACAGATACCGTCAGACGGAAAAGCATCTGATTCTGATAAAGTCCGGCAGTCTGCATACGGATGAAAATTCACAGTGCGGAATGGCAGGGCTGGCCATGACAAAACAGGAAACAGTTTGTTTACTAATAATACTGCGCAAAGCTCATGTGTGCAACGGCTCTTTTATGCCCCGGTTTTCCTGAAAGGAAGAAAAACGCAGTCCCGGATTATCTTTTCCGGAACGTGGAGAACCTGAAGCGTGTCTGACGGATGCCGGAATCCTTGAAGTCTCTGAGCGGATAAGGATGGGTACAGAGCGTGGAACTCATACGGTAATATTTGTGAATACTTGACAGAAAAGGCATATGCGCATAAAATACATTCAAAGTGGGTATGTATACGTATCTGAAACGGTTTTCAGCCGGAAGAAGGGAGGATGGGGCAGTTTTGCCCTGTTGGGGATATGAAGGAGAACCGAAGAAGCTGGGGGTTAATGATTCTGTTAACACTTCTGCTCCTGGCAGGGATGCTCAGCAGTGCACTGGCGGAGGCTGTGGATCCGATTCGCGTCTCGTCTCAGAGTGATCCTCAGTCGGTCATATCGGAGCAGGATGTTGCCATTACCATCAAGATCTATAACAATTCACTTAATGACATGCAGGATGCCATTACGCTGTTTGATCCGGATGGCGTATCCGTGCAGAGATATAACGGACTTGGCGCGGAGCAGTCAGTGACTTTTACCGGGACCTGGCATGTCAGTGCCGAGCAGATTGCAAATCGGAAAATAGTTTACTACATCCGCTATTCGGTTGAGGGAAAAGAGTTTACGAAAACCATTCCGGTTCTGATTCAGACGGAAGCGCCTGCCCCGCAGCTGATTGCCAGTTATGTCATCAGCCCGGTCTCTGCAAGACAGGGGCAGCAGATGAATATTGCATATACGCTAGCCAATACGGGAAATATCGAACTGCGGGATATTGCCATTAACAATCCGGGCATTTCGGACAAGACCCTGACCGCTTCCGCGCTTTCTGTCAATGAACGGATCGTGCTCGAGGATGTTTTCCAGATGGGCGCTACCGACATGGACTGTTCGCCGCTGATTACCTATCGTGCAGCCAATTCGGAAACCCGTCTGACTGTCCCTGATATGACGAGGCGGACACTGACCCCGGCTCAGGACGGCCTGGAACTGACGATTTCTGCTGAAAATACAGAAAACCTGTATCCTGGCGAGAGCATTAACCTGACGGCAAAACTGAAGAATACCGGAAGGAGTGCGTTTCTCGGACTTGGCGTGACGCTGATGGACGGAACAGAGGTGGCATCCGGGATTGAACTGGCGCCCGGAGCCAGCTATGATACGACCATTCCGTATGTACCCCGTCAGTCAGGGAATATTGTGGCTGTCGTCAGCGGCATTGATGCAGAAGGCGACAAGATTACCATTGAATCTGAACCCATCGGCGTTATTATGCAGGATGCTTCCATGGCGCTGGTACTGGATGTCAAGGCAGCGGCGGAAACTGAACGCATTTTCTCAGAACCTGCGGTAGTGCGTTTCCTGGTTCGGGTGACCAACAGAGGAGATACAGATGCCACGACGCTGACAATCTCCGAAGCCGGAACAACGGTTGCCACCATTCCATCGCTTCCTTCCGGTGAAACCCGTGATGCTGTTTTTGATCTGGAGACCAGCATTGCCGGACAGATTCAGTTTGTGGTCAGCGGCAAGGATGCTGCCGGAAATGATAAGAGCTATGCCTCCAATATCATCCAGCTGACCTATATTGAGCCGACACCGGTTCCGACCCAGACACCGCCTCCGACACCGGTTCCGCCGACTCCTTCGCCGGTTCCGTCTCCGACTCCGGTACCATCTGTGCTCGAGCGTGCGGCGAATATGTTCAGTCTGCCTGTACTGATTGGCGCTGCAGTCGTTCTGACTGCACTGATTCTCGGAATTTCCATCCCCTCTGCGGTGATGGCTGGCAAAAAGAAGAAACGTCTTGCACAGGCGATTGACAGTATCCAGCTGTCGCCGGATACACGGAATCCTCTGAAGAAGGCGAAAGCGGTGAAAGCGAAGCCGCAGAAAACGAAGTCCGCTGCAAAGAAGAGCAGCAAGCCGGAGCGGAGTGATCATGATATTGTTCCGACAAAGGAACTGACGGAAGAGGATCTGAATAAGCCGGGGAAAGCCGGTCAGGAAAATGAAGCGGTGGAGAGCGATTTTGTCAGACGGCGTACTGCCCGGAATGAGGAAAAGAAAGCCGATCCGACACTTCGTGTTGAACCGGTAGAAAAACGGCCGGAGTTTCCTGAGACTCGTAAAGTAGATAAATCCAAGACTAAAGTTTTCAGCCGTGAGGCTTCCGATAATACGATGCCGGAGGCAACCCGGAAAGTGCCGGTTACCGTGGTACCGGGTAAAGACGGAGGAAATGGATTGAAGGGAAAGCCTGCTTTTGACCGAAAACAGCCGGAAGCCGCGCTTGTGAATGAGAAGAATAAAGAAGAAAAACCCAAAGAGAAAAAGCGCGGTCTTTTCGGGAAGCGGAAAAAGGACAGCGATCTTGCGGATGAAGATCTTTTTGAGTAAGTAATAACCGAATAGAGCCGCCGTTTCAAACGGCGGCTTTATTCAAATGGAGAGAAAAACAAGTGTTTACAGGAATACGCAAAGAGGCAGTTGATTTTCTGATCGGCCTCAAACTGAATAATAATGAGACCTATTACAGGGAGCATCTGGATGACTATGAAAGGGAACTGAAGACCCCGCTGCGGGAACTCAATGAGGCACTGACGCCGGTGATTCATACGCTGGATCCGGATCTGGATACGCGGCCGGTGAGCGTTATTGCCAGGCTGAGACGGGATACACGGTTTACGAAGGACAAATCCCCTTTCCGGGATCATATCTGGATGGGATGGCGGTATCCGGGGGAACGGCGCAGTGAAGGATTTCATATGTACTGGGGCTTCGGACCGGACTGGATGGGCTGGGGCTGCGGCAGTTACGGGACGGACAGGCCGCTGATGGACGCTTTCCGCCAGCGGATTCTGACTGCGCCTGACCAGATACGGGAAGTATTCCGGGCGGAGGGCTTCCCGGATCGATATACGATTGGCGGAGAGGTATACAGGAAAATGAAGGTACCCGAATCGGTACCGGAAGATCTGCGTGCTCTGTATCCGCTCAAATATCTGGAGGTTGCCCATAACGGAACAGAAAATGAATGGGCACTGATGAAAACGCCGGAGTTTGTCCGGCAGATGATTTATGAAATCAATGCGATGACGCCACTGCTCCGGCTGATGAAGGAGCTGCGCGGAAACGGAGATCCGGTAACGCCGATGGAAGCACCAAAGCCGGAGGCGGTTCTGGAGGAGGAACGGACAGGGAAAATTATCGTTCGTTCAGCAGATGAATTCGAATTCTGACCGTCGGGACCGAAGCGGGACAACTGCAGAAATACCGAATGCGAAAAGCCGGAATCGGGCGAAATGCATACAGCGGCTATGAGATGAGACTGCTGTCAGGCGGACTGTCAGTGAATGAAAGGGAGAATGGAGCATGATCGATTTTGTTGAGCTGCTGAAAGCGGCGCTGTTCGGTATTGTGGAAGGAATTGCGGAGTGGCTGCCGGTCAGTTCGACCGGACATATGATTCTTCTGGATCAGGTTGTCCGGCTGAACGTCAGTGAAGCGTTTATGTCCATGTTTGATGTGGTTATACAGCTGGGCGCCATACTGGCGGTTATTATCCTGTTTTTCCGCCAGATCTGGCCGTTTACCAGACCGGGATATGGAGAAGGAATTGGCGGCATTTTCAAAATGGACGTTATCCGGCTCTGGATTCTGGTGGTAATTGCAATTCTTCCAAGCGCAGTGGCAGGCATTCCGCTGGATGACTGGCTCGATGCGCATCTCCACAATAATGTGGTCATTTCCGTGATGCTGATCCTTTACGGCATCCTGTTCATCATAGTGGAGCACAGCGGGATTGTACGGCGTTCGCCCCGTGTGGGAACGCTGCAGGAGCTGGACGTCAGAACGGCAGTTCTGATCGGTCTTTTCCAGATTCTGGCCTTGATTCCTGGCACCAGCCGCTCCGGGGCCACTATCCTGGGCGGTTTTCTGACGGGCTGCTCACGGGCAGTAGCAGCGGAATTCAGCTTCATCATGGCTATTCCCACCATGGCAGGAGCGAGCCTGATCAAGCTCCTGAAATTCGGCTTTTCCTTCACAACCGGAGAACTCCTGATCCTGCTGACCGGCTGCGTAACGGCTTTCATCGTTTCAATGCTGTCCATTCGGACATTTGTCGGATATATTAAGAAACACAGTTTCGAACCCTTTGGATGGTACAGAATCATCCTGGGACTTCTGGTGGCCATTATGACCGTTTTGCAGAATTGAATCACTTTAATGAAATATAGCCTGATAAAACCGGACTGTATGGAAAGGAAGTGAACGGAATGTATTACTCGAGTGCAGGCATTATTGCCCTGATTATTCAGCTGGTCATCAATCATACTGTTCTCTGGGGAAAAACTTCGGACCGGTTTATGCCTGCACGTGTGCAGTACCGTTGTTTTCTGCTGGCAATTGTTGCGTATTTTTGCGTAGATGCTCTGTGGGGAATACTGTACGAAAACCACCTGATTGCGCTCTGTTATGCAGATACCGTACTGTATTTTATGGCGATGGCTTTTTCTCTTCTGCTGTGGACCCGATATGTGATTGCCTATCTTGGAGAACGGACGTTGTTCGGAACGATTCTTCTTGGAATCGGCAGGATACTCTTTTCCTTTGAGATGATTGTTCTGGTAGTGAACTTTGTGAGTCCGGTGTTGTTTTTCTTTTCTCCGGAGGGAGAGTACCGGGCGGGACCGGCCAGATATGTGACACTCGTGTCTCAGATTGCCATGTTTCTCATTACGGCCCTTTATGTGATGGCAGTGGCAGGAAAAGAATCAGCTACCATGCGGCGCAGGCATAGGACGATTGGTTTTTCAAGCCTGACTATGGCAATTTTCATTCTCCTTCAGTCGGTTTATCCTCTCCTGCCGATGTATGCCATCGGCTGCCTGCTGAATTCCTGTATTCTGTACAGCTTTGTTCTGGAAAATGAAAAGGATGAATACAGAGACAGTCTGGAGATTCGTCTGCAGGAAAATGTCCTGAAGGGCAACTATTACGATCTCCTCACCGGACTGCCTGGCATGTCTTACTTTTTTGAACTGGTGCATGGAAAGCGGCAGAAAATGCTGAGCAACGGTATCCGGCCTGCATACCTTTATCTGAATCTGAACGGGATGAAGTTTTTCAATCAAAGCAGAGGATTTACGGAGGGCGACCGCCTCCTCCGAAGATTTTCCGAACTTCTTACATCAGTATTCGGGAAGGAAAACTGCAGCCGGTTCGGACAGGATCATTTCGCCGTATTTACGGAGGCTGAAGGGATAGAAGAACGGCTGGAAGGGTTGTTTGATTCCTGGAAAAAGGACAGCACCGATCTGACGCCGGCAGTACTGGCAGGCATTTATCCGGGAACAGGTGAGGAGGATATCAGTACGGCCTGTGATCGTGCAAAGATCGCCTGTGATGCGGTGCAGACTGCGTATCTCTCATCGTACCGTTTTTTTGATTCCGACATGTATGCGAGTGCGGAAAAAGAACAGTACATCATAGCCCATCTGGATCGTGCGATAGCTGAAAAATGGGTTAAGATATATTATCAGCCTATTTTCCGGGCGACGAATGGTCTGATCTGCGATGAGGAGGCGCTGACACGGTGGGTGGATCCTGAACGGGGATTTCTGTCGCCCGGGGAATTCATTCCGGTTCTTGAAAAAGCAAGGATTATTTACAAACTGGATCTGTATGTTGTGGAACAGGTGATCCACAGAATCTGCCGGATGATCGAAAACGGGCAGATGTCAGTACCGCAGTCGGTCAATCTGTCAAGATCAGACTTTGAGGAATGTGACATCGTAGAGGAAATCTGCAGGAGGGTGGACCAGGCTGGTATTCCACGGAAGCTGATTACTGTTGAGATCACCGAGAGTATCATCGGCACGGATTTCGAGTTTATCCGGCAGCAGGCGGCAAGATTCCGCGAGCTGGGCTTTCCGGTATGGATGGACGATTTCGGCAGCGGCTATTCCTCACTGGATGTACTGCAGAGCTTGTCGGTGGATCTGATTAAACTGGACATGCGGTTTATGCAGCAGTTTGATCATAATGAAAAGAACCGGATCATTCTGACGGAACTGATGAAAATGGCAACTGGCCTTGGAATTGATACGGTTTGTGAGGGTGTGGAGCGGAAAGATCAGGTGGATTTTCTCAGAGAAATCGGCTGTACACGCCTTCAGGGCTTCTATTACTCCAGACCTCTGCCGTCGGAGGAACTTGAAAAGAAGGTTCAGTCCGGAGAACTGGGCGGATATGAAAAACTGGATGAGGTTGAGTATAACAATGCACTTGGACGGCTCAGCCTGTATGATCTGACTGTTCTGGCAAAGGATGATGGAAGTTTCCGACCGTATTTTGATACCGTCCCCATGGCTGTCCTTGAGGTGAACGGCGATGATTTCCGGATCGTCCGATGCAATCTGAACTACCGGGATTATATGAAAAGAACATTTTCCACAGATCCTGACGATTGTCTGTCAACATTTGCGGCTCTTCCGGATAAGGAGCAGGAGTTTTCTCAGGTAGTCCGAAAGTGCATACGGGAAGATGAATGTGGTATGTATGAAATGAAGGGACCGGACGGGTGTCAGGTACATCTGCTGATGCGGAAAATAGCGCGAAATCCGGTTACAGGGACGGAGGCAGTTGCATTAGCAGTGCTGAATGTCTGTGACAGGAATATTGCGTGAATCGACACATGATCCGGAAGAGCACAGAA
Organism: uncultured Eubacteriales bacterium; assembly: GCA_902767305.1. Taxonomy (GTDB): domain Bacteria; phylum Bacillota; class Clostridia; order Christensenellales; family Aristaeellaceae; genus Ventricola. The sequence goes on along the minus strand of CACXHF010000294.1, from coordinate 22,050 downwards.
TCACTTCGGGATAAGAAAGGAATAGAGATGATCGGATATGAAGCATACATGGAGAAGCATCCGCAGGTAGCCAGAAAAAAGGCAGATAGCCTGAGAGAAGCTGGCGGGCTGTTTCTGAAAGATGGACGAGTAGTATTACCCAGAAATTCAAACTGGGAGGATACGCTTGTGGTCGACGCCCGGAAGCTTGATTGCGGCTGCAGTGTCTATCGTACGAAGAAAGCCTGTCCGCATGTGGCGGCAGTTATCGGAATGATTGAGGATAACGGCGGCATAATTCCAGTTACTGACGGTAAGTTACATGTGCAGGAGTGTCTTGAACAATTCACTCGTCCTGTAAGACATCTGAGTGACTATCAATGGATGTATAGGAGTTTTATCGCACAAGTATGTCCTTTTACTGAAAACCTTTCGCTCGAAGACAAGCAGCAGTTTATTCTGGAAGTTGCGCATGTTCTAAACGACCCTCAGTTGATGGATATATTCTATTCGATCTGTGAGAAGTGTTTTCGGGAGTTTTCATGGCCGCTGAGGCAGGAGAAGATTATTGTACCGCTTTATAAAAAAAGGCAAGAGTACAGATGGGCAGTGGTCGCGATTCTGGAGAAAGGGCACAGTATCTTTACAAAGGAGCAGGAAAAAACAATTGTCCAGGAAATTGCGCAGGATGATGCACTGGCGGTACGGTTTCTTCCCAGGCTTGTCTCGGAGTATTCCTCTTTTTTCAGCAGGGAACAGCTGGTTGCTTATCTCAAATCGCAGAAAACGGAGAAGCTTCCAAGCTTTATTCTTTCAGATATACTGCACCGGATGATGGAAGAACCGCCGCTCTGCGAGGAATATTTGGGTATCATAGAGAATGTAAAGAATAAGAATTATCTTGACCTGAAATATTCAGATATAAAAAAACTGACGAAAGCCGGATATGGAGACCGGATGAATACAATCGTGGAACTTCTGGTATCCCAAATCAGACATTTCGGCGATTATAATGGAGTGATAAACTGCATTCCACCGGGAATGTTTCTGCCGGCGTGGAAAAAGAGAATCAGCAAAAAAACCTCAGGGAAAAATTGTTACTGGAATCATGTGCTCAGCGAATATGAAATTGTCATTGATTTCCGGGAAAATCCGGATGCAGATCCGGACCAGTACGATCTTGATACACTGGGACTGGATGCACTGGAGGCGATTCTGAGTGCCGGCTCCGGACGGAAAAAAGAGGTCTGCAATGTGCTCCGGAAACATTATCGAGCTGCAATCAAAGGCGGTAACCGTGCCGCTGCAAGAAAGGCTTTGATGATACTTGCCAGAGGCGGAGATACCATTACATCCAAGTATGTATCGGACGAGACAACATATGAAAGAAACGGGGATGACCTGGTGTATCTGACAGCTGTTGGCATTCACTTTGATACGCTTCAGAAAATCGCTCCCGAGCTGAAAAGGATGGAGAATTTGCATGCTGCTGGACAGAATGAATGAATCGGAAGTTACCGCTCTGAAAAATAAGTACAGTGAACAGACGGCATTCATGCCGGATAAATACGATGTTTTTTTTCGTTATGATACAGCTTCCGGAACCCTTACATACGTTGCCGCGCTGAAGGATCTTTCGGATAAAAGCATACCGCTTGGTTACTGGTTTTCGATTGGAGCAGATCTCAAGATTCATTCCGGAAAGGAATTCCCATGGGTGCCTCTGCTGATCTATCTTCGAAACCGGGAAAAGAACATGTCTGCTGAGCAGCAGAAAGAGATGTACGGGGAGGCGTATTATACGCTGAGCGCTGTTGCCGGACTCTCTGCCGGGGAACTGGAGGAACGTGAAAAGGCGCGGAATTCTTTCCTTTCGTTCCTCAACCTTTTGGACGGGAAAGGGCTGCTCAATGATCCGAATCTTCAGAATAAAGCTCTGCAGATCCGGTTTATTATAGACACCATCCCGGAAAAAAATGGTCCGCTTACGCTGAATATGAAAATCGGAGAGCCAAACGGCCCGGTATATCCTGTCGAAGATGCAAAGAATTTCTGCGACACTCTGAAAAAGGGCGGAGAACTGACCATAAACCGTAATTTTTCAGTACATCTGTCTCCGGATGTATTTGAGGAGCCCTGGCAGTCCTTTATGTACCATTTTCCGGAATATATGGATTTCAGCCGCCGGAATTCTTTGATGGCCTTCCCGATCCCACAGGAACGTATACCGGCCTTTCTTTCGCAGATTCCTGAATCGGTCAGAAAGAATGCACTGATGTCGGGAAAAGACATGTGGACCATTGAAGAGGAGGAAATGCCGGCTTCGGTCAGTCTTGACTCTTCGGGAATGCTGAATCTGATTCCACCGCTTCCCTCTGGAAAGGGCAGATATGTCATTTCGGAAAAACAGATGGTGATGTTTCTTCCGGAGAGTCGGAAAGTGGTTCTCTACCGTTTTGATTCGCCTGTCAATGCGGAACTCTACAACTATTTTTCGAGCAAGAGCCGCAGAGAAATTGAATACGTTCAGGATCTGTTCGTTAAGAAGATTGTGCCTGTTTCCTCCGGAATTATTCGCAAATCAAAGAAAAATGTCTTTGAAATTGCGCTCTATGTTTCCCTTGAAGGGAATGCACTCATTTTCCGGAGCGAATATCGGATGGGGGATGAAAAGCAGGACAAGCAGTACTTTGAGGGAAAGCCTCTTGAAATGGCGATGATCCGATCCTACGAAGATGCCATTCGGAATCTCCATGGCGTAGAAAACGGAAAAGTGACAGATTCCGGAGATGTCCTGTATTTCCTTCGCGGAGACCTCGGTCCTCTGCGTCAGGTGGCTTCTGTCTATCTGGATGAACGGATCAGACGACTCAATATCCGCAGTGCCCCCGATATCACGATTTCTGCAACACGGGTTAAGGGATGGTTGAATCTTTCAGTCCACAGCAAGGATTATTCGGATGAGGAACTGCAGGCAATCTACGAAGCATATCGACGGAAACGGGGCTTTTTCCTTCTGAAAGATGATCTTATTCTGCTGGAACCGGTAAAAATGCAGCCAGTGGAGGAGATCATAGAGGAGGTCGGAGCGGAGAAAAAACTGTCAGATATTGTTCTTCCATTTTACCATGTCATGCAACTGGAGAGCTTCCGTGAATCGGGCGTCAGGATTTCCATGGACCGTTTTGTGAAAAAAGCGGTCACGGAGGTCGTGGAGTATAAAAATGAGAAACTGGTACTCTCTGAAAACCTTGAGAATGTACTGCGGCCGTATCAGGCGGATGGGGTCAGGTGGATGCAGAGGCTGTCTAAATATGGTTTCTCCGGAATATTGGCAGATGATATGGGTCTTGGCAAGACGCTTCAGGTGCTGACATTTCTTTCCAGTTCTGACTTTGACAGACCTGTCCTGATTGTCTGCCCCAAATCGCTGGTGTACAACTGGCGCAATGAGGTACAGAAATGGATGAGGGATGTTCCAGTCGTAATTGTTTCCGGATCCCGTGACAACCGTCTCGGGCTGATTCAGGCAATTCCGAAAAAAGGACGAGTTCTGTATATTACGGGATACGACTCGCTTCGAATGGATATTGAAGCATACGAGAAAAAAAGCTTTTCGCTGGTTCTGGCGGATGAAGCACAGAATGTCAAAAATGCTTCAACACAGAAAGCAAAGGCGATACGAAAAATTGAGAGCACCATGCGTCTGGCATTGACCGGCACACCGGTTGAGAACTCATTGACGGATCTCTGGGCTATTTTTGATTTTCTGATGCCCGGCTATCTGGGAAGTGAGTCAGGATTCCGCTCCAGATATGAAACGGAGGCAGATCGGGAAAATGTTCGTGCAGAGCTGGCCAGGAAGGTTTCACCATTCCTGCTTCGCCGGGCTAAGGAAGAGGTTCTGGATTCCCTGCCGGGCAAGGAAGTGATCCTGGTGACGGTGTCCATGGCAGATCAGCAGAGGGCTCTGTATGAAGCATATCTGCATAAAGCTCGTGACATCGCAAAGGAGAAAAAGGGTGTATCGATTCTGGCAGCTCTTACACATTTGCGTCAGATCTGTGTGGATCCGTCTGTTTTTCTGGAGGATTATGGTGAAATCTCCGGCAAACTGACTGTTGCTCTTGAACAGGTCATGGTAGCTATCGAGGGCGGTCATCGTGTCCTGGTATTCTCCTCCTTCACCCGTGTTCTTGAACACTTTAGATACTGTCTGGAAGAGAAGGATATCCGGTCGTACTCGATCACGGGAGATACGCCGGGTGCCATGCGGGTGGAAATGGCGGAGCGCTTCAACAGAGAGGACCGGATCAAGGTCATGCTCATCTCTGTCAAGGCAGGAGGAACAGGACTTAACCTGATTGGTGCGGATACGGTAATTCACCTGGATCCCTGGTGGAATTTTGCGGTGGAGGAGCAGGCGACTGACCGGGCATATCGTATTGGACAGACTAAGCCGGTTACTGTCTATAAACTGATTTCTTATGATTCCATTGAGGAAAAGGTGGTCGAACTGCAGGAAAAGAAGCGGCAGGCCAGTGCGGACGTGGTGCATACAAGTATTGACGGTATTGATTCCTTTTCGTCGGATGATATCCAGTTCATTCTCCAGTAAACATTCCCGCAGGAGATGCTCAAAAACTGGAAGGATCGGGCTTGCCGCATAGCCGGAAATCCGGGAACTCAGGCCGGTATCCCGGACAGAGAAATCCGAAGAGGGAGACAAGGAATCGATGAAAACAGTCATTATAGCAGGCGGTCGTTGAACTCGGATCCGGACGCTGTTTCCGGACATTCAAAAGCCGATGATTTCGATTGGAGGCAGACCTGTACTGGAACAGGGGATCTGTCTGCTTCGTGACCTGGGATTTATGGATCTGATCCTGACGATGTCCCATATGGCGGATCAGATGATGAACTGCTTTGGGAATAGAGAGCGTCTGGGTGTCCGCCTTGAGTATGTGCTGGAACGGCAGCCGCTGGGGACTGCCGGTGCACTGTTCGAACAACGAGACCGGCTGGGAAACGGACCGTTCCTGCTGATGAATGTTGATTCCATTTTTGGAATTAATTACAGCCGTCTTACTGCATTTCATCGGGAACAGAAGTCTCTTTCATGCTGTTTGTCCACCCGATCACCCGGAGGACAGCAGCCTCCTGATCGTCAGCCCATCCGGCTTTGCTGAACAGTGGCTGACCCGGGAACAGGAAAGGCCTGAATGGGCAGGCAAATGAGAAAATGCCGGGCTGCATATCATCGATCCGGTGGTCCTGGACCTCAGCAGACTGAGAGATCAAAGTGGGACGGCGACACAGGATCTGGACCGTCAGTCGCTGAAACCGCTTTGCAGAACCGGGAGAATGCGCGGTTATTATTCACCGGAGTATGCCAGAAACAGGAATATGGGCGCACCAGAGTGCTATGAGCAGGTATACAGGAATTTCAGGTTCGGGACGGTTCTGGCCGAAAGCCTTCGAAACCGTCAGAGGGCAGTCTTTATCGATCCGGATGCGTTAATCAGGTTCAAAAGCAAAGAGAATTTCGGTCTGCTTCCCAGGGCGGGGGAGACGGTCAGACGAATCAATGTCGGCGGCTTCCAGCGATAGCGGGAACGATCTCGCCCAGACTGGCCGACCTTTCGGCGGTTGAAATCCGTAAACGAATGGGAACGCTGCTGGTGAGAAAAGGCGCGGTCCTTGACGGAGTATTTGCTTTTCCGGAGACCGGGTTCTGGCGCGTTTCCTGACACGGCCAGACTGTACAATATCGATCTTGCCAGTTCATGGATGGCAGGCGGAGCGGTGACTGTACGTGCCGGATAAAGTGATCTGTGCAGGACTGCCGGACTGGCCTGGAGGAAGCCGGTGCAGATCTGCTGGCTGCGGACCTGCCGGAGTTTGAAGATCAGATCGGACTGCTCGGGGGATATTCGCCCGGTTTTGTCTGAAAGCAGAATCGCAGACGGATGCAGTGTCATATCTGGCTTCAGGTGACCGGATTGTGCAAGGGAGGAAACAGGGTGAAAATTGCCGTGATTGTTCCGCACTTCCCGCCGCATATCGGCGGTGGGGAGCAGCTTTTCCTGGCGGTGTGCCAGTCGCTGGTGAAAAGAGGACATCAGGTGCGGGTGGTGACCGGCAATTCAGGCGGAATCACCGGCGGCCGGCAGATGGACGGATTTGAGGTGAGATACTGCAATTGGCGGATGCTTTTCGGGCAGCCGGTTCTGCGCCTTCGGGATATTCGGGAAGTACTTGAGTGGTGCGACATTGTTCATACTTCTGTCTATTCTACTGCGCTGAAGACCATTCTGGCTGCAGGACGGGTGAGAAAGCCGTGTGTAGTGACGTTCCATGAGGTAATGGGCTATAAATGGCGGCTGTTTGAACCGAATCCTCTCAAGGCGATGAGTTTTATGGCCTATGAGCAGCTGCTTTTGCATAGTGCACGGAATGTCCACACGGTCTCTCTTTCCACGGAACGGGATTATCGGACAACCTGCCGGAAACCGGGCCGTGTCTTTATGATTCCGAATTTTCTGGAGTTTCCGGAGGAGGCGGCCATTGTATCGGCCGGGATCGGATTCCGTGAGAGCTTTGCTTTGCAGCAGGAGGAACGGGGAATTCTGTATTTCAGCCGTCCGGCTGCCATTAAGGGAATCTTTGTTCTGCTGGATGCTGTACGGATTCTGCAGGAGACACTGAGAAACGGTCATGTCAGAATCTGTATGATTCTCGCATCAGCTCCGGAAAAGGGACGACAGCAGGCATCAGATTTTCTGGAACGGGAGCGATTATCCGATCTTGTGATTATCCGGAATTCAATGCCCCGGAATCAGCAGCTCAGAGTGGTTTCAGAAGCGGATCTGTGCGTCATCCCTTCCATTACGGAAGGATTTGGATTTGCTGCGTTGGAGGCCTGTCATTACGGCAGGCCTGTGATTTGCTCGGATGCAGGATCACTGCCTGAGGTAGCTTTCGGCAGAGTTCGTTTTTTTCGTAACGGAGATGCGGCGGATCTTGCGGCACAGATGCGTCTGTGGGTGGAAGAGGGAACAGAGGCTTTTGACGAGATTCCGGAGAAGCATTTTGACAGGGATCCTTCCATTGATGCCTATGTCCGTATGTATGAAACACTCCTTGAAGGGAAGGAACAGACGTGATTGTTATCGACGGCATATTCTTTACCCGGACCACAACGGGCATTCAGCGTTATGCGGAATGTATCCTTCAGGAACTGGAGCAGGCAGCTGAGCCCGGAATGTTTCAGCTGCTTATTCCTGCGTACTGTGCGGTCCCGCCGGGGTACTTGCGGATCGAGGTTGTGCAGTTCGGACATTGCCGCGGCTACCTATGGGAGCAGGTGGATCTGCCCCGCTATCTGCGCAGGCACAGAGCGGCCGGAATTTTTTTTGAGAATGCGGTGCCGGTTCTGTACCGGCATGGGATTACGTTTCTGCATGACATCAGCATGCGGGCAAATCCCGCATTCTGGCGGACAAACCTGAGGGATCGGTTTTCGGAATGCTTCTGGCGGATGATGTACCGGGCGGTGATTCATTCAGACATGCAGATCGTCACGATTTCGGCCTTTTCCCGGGCGGAAATTGTGCGTGTATACGGAGTACCGGAGGAACGGATTGCCGTTATCCCATGCGGATGGCAGCATATCAGGAAAGTGGAGGCGGAAACAGGAATTCTGGACCGTCTGCATCTTCAGAAAGGCAGATATTTTTTTACTCTGGCAACAGCGGCCGGAAACAAGAATCTCGGCTGGGTGATTCGAGCAGCCGAACGGAATCCGCAGGAATGCTTTGTGGTAGCCGGAAAAGGCACGCAGCATCTGGCGAAAACGGTTCCGCTGAATGTCAGGTGCATCGGGTATGCAGATGACCGGGAAGTCAAAGCGCTGATGATGTACTGCCGGGCGTTTCTGTTCCCTTCCCTGTATGAGGGGTTCGGCCTTCCGCCCCTGGAGGCGCTTGCCTCCGGAGCGGACTGTGCCATTGTGTCGGATATTCCTGTCCTTCGGGAAGTGTATGGGGATGCGGCTGTCTATATTGATCCGAAGGGAACGTGGCAGGTACCGGAACGGGAAGCAGAACAGATTCCGGAAGCGGCAGAAAGGGAAAAACTGCTGCAGAGATATTCATGGAGAAAGTCGGCCGGGCTGCTGCTCAGGCTGTGTGAGAGCAGATATGGGGGAAAGAAATAACCATTCCGGAGATACGGCTTTTGTGATTGCCGGCAATCTGTTTAACCTGATGACCGCCGTCATCATCGGGCTCGTGATGCCGCTGTGCGTGAGTGTTGAAACTTATGCGGGATACCGGACGTATACCCTTTATATCAGTTATGTCAGCCTGTTTCATCTGGGGCTTGTGAACGGTGTTGCACTTCGGTACGGCCAGATGGACTATGTCCGGCTGCCATATGACCTGTTTCGTGGATTTACCCGTGTACTGATGCTGATGGAACTTGGCTTTGTACTGGTGCTTTTTGCGGCAGCGACGTTTTGCATCGGATATTCACAGATGACGCCTGTTCACTTTGTGATTGTGAATCTTTTTGCTGCGAATCTTCGCAACTATTACACGACAGTGGACCGGTTTTCCGGCCGGTTCAGGATGGATGCAATTGTACTGATTCTGTATGATACGGCACTTCTGACAGGACTCGGTATTCTGATGAGCCGCAGGCCGGAAAATGTACAGTCTGTTCTGTTTTTCATCACCCTTCTGAACCTTGCACTGACCGGATGCATGGCCTGTCTGAACCGGGAGATTACGTTCGGCCGGCCTGCAGTCTGTTCTGCGGCGGAACTGTCTGAAACAATCCGCCGGGGCAGCTATGTCATGACAGGGGAGATAATCGGCGCTCTGGTACTGGGAATTGACAGCATTTTTGTTCAGATCGTCTTTGATGCACGGCATTTTTCCGAATACAGCTTCGCCGTCTATATCATCACAGCAGCCTGTACGGCACTGAGTGCCTGCGACAATCTGATCTTTCCGGCCTTGAAACGACTGGCTCCTGACAGCCTCAGGGAAAGCTACAGGAAGCTTCTTCGGAGGGCTTTCCTGGGCTGCGGCGTGATGCTGATCCCGGTTTTCCTTTGTGCGCCTCTGATCCGGCGGTTCCTTCCGGTTTATGCCGGCAGTATCTCAATCCTGCTGATTCTAAGTCCGGTGCTGGTTTTCCGGACACTCTCCATTCTGGTCTGCCGGAATATTCTGCTTGTGCTGGATCAGGAAAAAGTGTTCATGCGGAATAATGCCGCCGCTCTCGTGCTTGGCTTTTTTCTGGATCTTCTGGCTGTCTTTTTTCAGGGGGAAATGCATGCGATTGCGGCTGTCAGCGTTCTAACATTCGCCGTGTGGTTTTTCCTGAATGACTGGTCGATCCGCAGTGCGCTGCGCCGGGGAGAAAAGAGATGAATGAACTTCTGGTGGTAATTCCCGCCTATAACGAGGAAATGAACATTCGTAATGTGATTCGTGATCTCAGGGAACACGCGGATATGTGTGATATTCTGGTGGTTGATGACGGATCCACAGATGGTACCAGTGCAGTCTGCCGGGAAATGAGAGTACCTGTAGCACGGCATCGGGTGAATCTTGGACTGACTGAGGCTGTCCGTACGGGAATACGGGCGGCAATAAAACTGGGATACTCTTATGTGCTGCAGTTTGACGGAGACGGACAGCACGATGCTTCTGCCGTTGGCAGGCTGCTGGCGGCAGCAAAGGAAAACAAGGGAGATATCCTGATTGGCTCGAGGTATCTGAAGGAGGATGATGGCCCGCCCGGGAAGCGGGCAGGCCGCTGGTTGATTTCTCTTTGTATTCGAGCTGTCTGCGGACAGCGGATTGCAGATCCTACTTCCGGAATGCGGATGATGAACCGTCGTGTGATGGATCTGTTTGCAGATTCCAGATTCTATCAGCCGGAGCCGGATACCCTCGCATACCTGATACGGAGAGGATTCAGCGTTGTAGAGATCCCGGTTTCGATGCATGAAAGACTTTACGGAGAGAGCTATCTGAATCTGTCGGAAAGCCTTCGTTACTGCTTTCGGACGATCACCTCAATCCTGCTGCTGCAGTGGCTGCGGTAGAGGACAGCGGATTCGTGCATGAAAGAATGTGGTCAGACTGAACAGGAGCAGTGCTGCGGCTGATCTGCACAGGGAACGGTTTTGGTGTCGGATAATCCTCAGGAGGAATGATAATGTCGATAATACTCAGAATTCTGTTGCTTTTTGCTTCCGTAATCAGTCTGCTGTTTGTCCAGAGACGTCTCAGGAAAAGCAGTATACGGATGGGGGACACGGTTGTCTGGATGTTTCTCTCCGGCCTTCTGGTCCTGCTCAGCATTTTTCCTCAGATTGCCATTTTGGCGGCGGCACTGATCGGTGTTCAGTCACCGGTTAATCTGGTCTATCTGATTATTCTCTTCTTCCTTCTTTTTCAGTGTTTTCTGCAGTCGCTGCGAATTTCAGAACTGGAGGAGAAAATGAAGCAGATGATCAGTGATGCAGCACTTTCGGATCTGGCGGATGGGGAAACGAATCCAAAGCCGCAGGAAAAGTGCTGAATGCTGCCGGAACTGCTCCGGTTTCCGGTACAACTCCGAAAACTGAGCATCTTGCATGTCGACGAAAAAGAACAACAGTGGTTTTGACCGATAAAACCGCTGTACAAAGGGGGGAAACCTGCTGTGCCGCGGCAGCGAATTGCAATCCGGACACCGGACAGGGCGGTGTCGGAGGACAGACAGGTAAACCCCGGAGAGGGGGGATGACTGTATGACGCAGAGAAAAGGCCGAATCGAGAAACGGGGGAAACCGGTTCCTGCCATACTGCTGATTGTACTGATGCTGCTGCTGGCTTTTGCCTTTCGGTTTGTTGTGAAAGACAGGGTAAATATGCTCCTTGGAGAGGAGGGAACGGATCCGGAAACCGGTATGCCGTTCCTGACAGAGCTGGATTCCTATTATCATTTGCGGATGACCCGGGATATAGAGGAAAACGGGCATCCGGGGGAGAAACTTCGGGCGGGTGAACCGTGGGATACTCTCAGCTATGCACCCGAAGGGAGGAGTGCAAAGGACTACAGACCTCTGATGGCCTGGATTGCTTCGGGGATGCACAGACTGTTGTCTGCTTTTATGCCGGTGTCACTGGAGCAGGTTGTTTACTGGATGGGGCCGCTTCTTTCCGTACTGGTAGTTATTCCAGTCTTCTTTTTTGTCCGTCGTCTGAAGGGAACTCTTGCTGCTGTAACCGCTTCTGTTCTTTCGGTGATGAACTACGGATATTTCCTGCATACGATACCGGGCTTTTATGATACGGACTGTGTCATCCTGGGAACGTCCAGCGGAATGCTCTTTTGCGGCTGTCTTCTGGTAGACAGACTGCAGAACTGGCGGAAAATGTCCGATCCAGGAGCAAAGCGGGCCTTGGCCGGCACTGCTGTCCTGTTTGGTTTTGCACTGCTGCTTCTGTATCAGGCATGGAGTGTCAGCGATCTGTTCACGGGCATTTTTCTGGCAGCGCTGCTGCTGACGGTTCTGCTTCGTTATCTTGCAAACCGGAGGGAATTGCGTGGGCAGACACTGCGCCGGGAGTGTCCTCTTCTTCTGCTGGCGGCGGTTCTTGGAATCGGGATGATTGTTCTGCATCCGGATCTGTTTCACACAGCCGTAGGGTTATTCAGGGAAATTTTTGTGAGCAGAGGGACGTCACTCTTTCCCAATGCCTATGTTTCTGTATCGGAGCTGCGAAAACCCGCTCTTGTCGCAGGTGGAATCAATGGACTGTTTCAGATGCGTGTTCTGACGGAATCGAACATCGGCATAATCAATGCGGTAGGAAGCATTGTTCCTTTTCTGGGAGCGATGGCCATGGGTGGAGTTCTGGCGGTACAGATGCGGCGTAAAAAGGAGATTCCGTTTGAGTCAGTGCTTTTGCTGGTCTGGACCCTGGTCACAGGGATACTGGCGTTTCGCAGCTGGCGGTTTATCATGCTCCTGGCAGTGCCGGTAGCCATTCTTGCAGGAATGCTGACAGGAACACTTCACGCCCTGATGCGTGACCACCGGATGATGGACTACCCTGTTTTCTCGGGGATGATTACGGTACTCATGCTTTTCCCGGCGCTGTACGGGGCATACCGCTCATCTGCAGATTCCCTTCCCCAGGTAAACCGGGGACTGCACGATTCGGTGATATATATCCGGGATCAGATGCCTGAGGACACGGTGATTGCATCCTGGTGGGATTACGGATATTTCTTTGAGGAAAAGGCCAAACGGCGCACCCTGTTTGACGGTGGTTCCCAGAACAGTCAGCGGATTTTCTGGGTCGCCAAAGCGCTGGCATCTTCAGACGAAGTGCTTGCCCGGAATATCCTCCAGATGCTGGCCGGCACGGGAGATGCGGCGACGGATGAAATGCTCAGACAGTTCGGAGAAAAGACAGAGACGCTTCAATGGATGGAAACGCTTCTCTCCGGAAATGCTGAACTGACCGGAAAGGCGTTAAGTGAAGCAGGCCTGAGCCCGGCTGAATCAGATGAACTGACAGCGCTGCTTTTTCCGCCGGCGGCTGCTTCGATTGTAACGGTTATTACCCAGGATATGTCCCGGATTTCAAGATGGTTCGGACGGTTTGGCTATCCGGAAAGCGAGCAGTATGCAGGAAACGGATATTATGTGCTTGCAGAGAACTTTGAATATCACGAAGCTGCCGGACAGGAAAACTGGAGGTTTAACATTAACGGATATACAATTGACCTTATCCTTAAAGAGGAAAACGGAATTTATACGGCGGCTACCCGCCTGGCAGGTGTCCCGAGTCTGACGCAGCCGTTCCCTGTTGAACGTGTTCTGGTCCTGAAAAACGGGAAAGTGGTGAAAAATCGAATCCGTTCCGAGGATTCTGATAAGCCGGTGAAATATACGCTCATTCTGAATCTCGACAGATCCGTTCCCGAAGGGGCGCTGATGACTTCGCTGATGGCTGATTCTGTATTTGGACGTATGATGTATCTGGATGGAGCGGGACTGGAATGTTTTACCCGGCTGGATGATGCCGATGGCAGTGCAAAACTGTTTCAGATAGAACAGGAAGGTGCCATGTGAAAGGACGCATGATTCGAGGAGGATAACAGAACGCGTCGGCTGGAATAGCAATACAGACACACAGGCAGAGAGAAGCGGTTTATCGCCTCTCTCTGCCTGTGTGTTTTATTGTGTACGCTTATGCAGCGAAAAGGGGAAAGCCGGTTCAGTGCACTCCGTGAGGATCGAAGGCGTCACGCAGAGCATCACCGACAAAGTTGATGCAGATGACAAGGAGAAAAATGACAATACCGGCGGGAAGCCAGAGCCAGGGTTTGCCAGTCAGGACGGAGAGGGATTCTGCGCCGTTCAGAATATTGCCGAGTGAAGGAGTGGGCGGCTGGATGCCCATGCCGATGAAGGACAGCGCTGCTTCGTCAAGAATGGAAATGGCAAAGACGTTGGTTGCATAGACCAGAACCGGGCCGATGGTGTTGGGCTGAATTTCTGAAAAAAGAATGTATCGTCCAGGCATTCCAGCAGTAATATCGCTCTTGATGAAATTCGTCTCCCGCAGGGAGAGAACATTGCCGCGCACCAGACGGGCAACACCCGGCCAGTCAACAAAACCCAGAATGAGGACGATGGACCCCAGGCCTGGTTTGAAGATGGCGGCGGCAACCAGAACCAGCAGGATAGTAGGGAAGGACATGACGATATCCGTTATGCCCATTATGATCCGGTCGGCCGGGCCTCCGAAATAGCCGGAAAGGAGTCCGAGCGTGACACCGAGACAGGTGGAGATAAGGGTGGCAAGAAAGCCGACCATGAGGGACACACGCATGGCGTAAAGGATACGGGTGAACATGTCGCGGCCGATCCGGTCCGTTCCGAGCAGGTGCTCGCTGTCCGGTGGAAGGAGAAATTTGCCGCTGGGTCTGGTGGGCGAATAAGGGGTAATCAGCGGGGCAGTGACGGCCATCAGGATCAGGGTGAGCAGAATCACCAGTGAGTACATGGCCATTTTATGACGGCTGAAGCGACGCAGAAGCATCCGAAAGGATCTGTTCATCGGTTTCCCCCTCAATATTTAATCGTCGGGTCGGCCAGAGCATACAGGATATCTGTCAGCAGATTGGCACAGAGGACGACCACCCCTGAAAGAAGGCAGACACCCATGATGACCGGATAGTCCCGTCCGATGATGGCATTCATGGTAATCAGGCCGAGACCCGGCCAGGAAAAGATCTGCTCGACGATGATGGAGCCGCCAAAAAGGACAGGGATCTCCATGCCGATGACCGTAATGATGGGCAGCAGTGCATTCCGGAGGGCATGCTTTCGGATGACCAGTGCCGGTCCGATTCCCTTAGCCCGGGCAGTGCGAAGGTAGTCCATGTCAAGGATTTCAAGGACTGCAGATCGGATGTATCGCACATTGTTGCCTGCGATGGAGACGGCAAGAACCAGTGAAGGCATGATAAGATGCCGCGCAATGTCAGAAACGGAACCGCCGGTTCCGGGCGTATACATGCCGCCTGATGGGAGAAGACCCAGACGTACGGTAAAAAAGTAGATCAACAGCAGGGAGAGAAAGAAGCCCGGAATGGAGGAGGCGCCGAAAGAAAAACCGATAAGCACGTAGTCCCGCTTTTCATAGCGGTGGACGGCACTGTAGATGCCAAGCGGGACCGCAATCAGCATTCCAAGGAGGAGAGCGGTTCCGGTCAGCAGCAGTGTAGGACCGATATGAGTGCCAATCAGTTCGGCAACGGACAGATGGCTTTTGTATGAATAGCCGAGATTACCGCTGATCACCTGGCCGAGCCAGCTGATGTACTGCAGCCACAGGGGCTGATCCAGCCCCAGAATCTCCGCACGGATAGCCAGACTTTCCCGGGTAACCCGAGGCCCGACCATCATATCGAGGGGATTGCCGGCGATGGACATGATCAGGTAGTCGATAAGTGTGATTCCAAGGAGAATAGGGACTGCGAGCAGCAGTTTTTTCAGAATGTATTTAATCATTTATCGCTCCCAGATTCCGCATACAGGCGGAAAGATGTGCCGGTTCACCGGAAACCGGGTTCAGGCAGGGCTTGTAATGAAGACAGGCAGAATCGGAAAGGGGACAGCGGTGGACCAGCGGACAGGCACCGGTCGGGACGGCATCTCCGATTTCACCGGAGAGCATCAGTTTCCGGCGGGGTTTCCGTTCCTTTACAGAAGGAGCCGCATCGATCAGTGCCTGTGTATAGGGATGCGCAGGATGATCAAAAATGGTCTGACACGGACCGGTTTCTACAAAGCGTCCGCGGTACATGACTGCAATGCGGTGAGAAATGTAACGGACGGCTCCCAGACCGTGAGAGATGAACAGGTAGGTCAGATGCCGCTCCGTCTGAAGATTCTGCAGGAGGTTCAGAATCTGAGCCTGAACCGATACATCCAGTGCGGAAACGGGTTCATCCAGTACGATCAGGTCCGGGTTAATGGAAAGTGCGCGGGCGATGCACAGCCGCTGGCGCTGGCCTCCTGAGAATTCGTGCGGATAGCGGCTGCGCGCCTGCGGGCCGAGTCCCACACTCATGAGAAGCTCATCAATGCGCGTATCGAGCCCATGAGGGTCACCGATGCGGTGGTACAGCATTGGTTCGCGAAGAATATCTTCAATGCGCTTTCGTGGATTGAGTGTGGCGCCGCTGTCCTGGAAAACCATCTGAAACCGGGGACGGAGACCGCGGCGGCGGTATTCCCGGAGTGTGTCGATACGGGTTCCCTCGAAGAAAATTTCCCCGGATGTGGGCGGTTCGAGACACATAATGGATCGGGCGACGGTGGATTTTCCGCATCCGCTTTCACCGACAATGCCGAAGGTTTCCCCGGGGAGAATGGTAAAGCTGACATCATCGACCGCTTTCAATGTAGTTCCACGGAAGAAACCGCCGCTTTTCTGTCGGAAATGCCGGCTGAGATGACGGACATCAATAACGGGTGTTTCCATCTTATAATCCCTTTCCAAAGGCTGTACAGCGAGTCAGGTGCCCCGGTTCAACTTCCCTGAAATCGGGAATAGTACGGAAAGAGCAGCTGGTGATCATAGGACACCGGGAAGCAAAACGGCAGCCTTTCAGCCGGTCATAGCGTTCCGGAACAGAACCCGGAATGGACACCAGATGTCTGTTGACACCGGAAACGTCCGGAACGGCGGAAAGCAGTGCATGCGTATAGGCATGGGCAGGTCTGGCAATGATCCGGGAGGTTTCTCCGATTTCCACGCACTGACCGGCATACATGACAGCCATACGGTCGGCAAATTCGCTGACAAGGCCGATATCGTGCGTAATCAGCAGAATGGCCATGCCGGTTTCCCGGCGAAGGTCGAGGAGCAGATTCATGATCTGCATCTGAATCGTGACATCCAGGGCTGTAGTGGGTTCATCTGCAATGAGGAGCTTTGGACGGCAGGCCAGTGCCATGGCGATCATGACACGCTGACGCTGACCACCGGAGAGCTGATGGGGATATTTCTGCAGGACGGATTCCGGATCCGGGAGACCGGTACGCCTGAGCAGGTCTGCTGCACGGGAATACGCATCTCTGCGGGACAGGCCGAGATGACAGATCATTCCCTCACACATCTGATTCCGGATGGTGAACACCGGATTCAGACTGTACATAATGTCCTGAAAGATCATGGATATGGAATTGCCGCGAATCCGGTCCAGATCCCGGCTGCTCATGGTCAACAAATTCTGTCCGTCAAAACAGATTTTTCCGGAGAGGACGGAGGCTGTACGGGGAAGAAGACCGAGAATGGACAGGGCGGTGACACTTTTTCCGCAGCCGCTTTCCCCGACCAGTGAGAGGATCTCACCTGCTTCGAGGTCGAAGGTAATGCGGTCTGTCACGGTAATGCAGTCCGGCTTTGTCCCGAATGCGATACTCAGATCCTGAATGCTCAGAAGTGGGGACAATCCTGGAACCTCCTTTGTTACGTATTGCTGTCAGGGAGCCGCTTTATGATACGGACGCTGAAGAGATGAAAATGCATCGCGTCTTGCGCGATGCAGAAGTCTTACTGAATATCCCAGTTCTGGACTTCAGTAAAAGTGCCGAATATGTCAGGAGTGACGCCGGTCAGCCGGCTGCTGACGGCGCCAAGAGGGGCAGCAACCCAGCCGGAGATCATCGGGACGTCGGTCTGCATAGCTTTGTCGATAATCAGAAACTGTTCGGTAACGGCGGCGGGATCCGGGATCGTCTGGCTGAGTCTCAGCGCTTCATCGGTTTCCTCTGTGGCATAACCAGTCCAGCTTCCCTCACCGCCCAGAAGCCAGGCAACATCGGTGTAGGGATCGACGGGAGCATAGGTGTATTCGACACTCATGATGTCATGTTCGCCGTTGTTGGCAATCTCCATCAGGGAATTGAGGTCCACAGAACGGATTTCAATATGAAGTCCGATTTCCTCGTACATGGCAGCAAAGTATTCAACGGCAGTCATCCAGGATTTTTCACTGGAGTTGACGAACCAGGTGTAGGTGGTGCGGGCACCATCTGCGATGGCTTCTCTGACAAGTGCGGCGGCGCTTTCCGGATCATAGCCGGTCAGACCAAGTGCGGGGCTGTAAAAGGGGGAGGCGGAGACGATGAAACCGTCAATCAGCTCGCCGTTTCCATTCAGCAGGGTGCTGAACATGGTTTCCCGGTCCATACCAAGGAGCAGAGCACGGCGGATACGCACATCCGGGACATTGACAGTGTTGATAAAGATGGATTCATTGGTGACAGGCGATGCGGAAACTGCGGTGATGCCCGGCAGTTCACGAATAGCGTCATAGTCTTCGGTGGGAATGCTGGCCATGGTCTGCTGCACCAGATCAATTTCGCCGCTCTGCAGGCCGGTCAGGATCTGAGAAGGGTTTACAACTTCCAGATTCAGATATCGGATCTTCGGGACGCCGGCAAAATAGTTGTCGTTGGCGGTGTAGCGGACGTAGTGCGCAAGATCGAATTCGCTGATGAAATACGGGCCGGAGATGACATCCGGGTTGTTGAACCAGGGAAGGGTCAGCATCTGATTTCGGGGAATGTTTCCGAGAATATGCTTTGGAACCGGGCAGAGATAGCGGCCGAACGTATTGTTAAATGTATACAGGGCGACCGGTGATTTGGTATGTACTTTCACTACCTTGTCATTGACGATTTCAACACCCTCGATCTGTTCGGCCCCGGAGGGAATCATGCCGTTGTCATCTGTTCCGGCAATCAGGTACATGGGCTGTGCGGTGTTGAAAGTGAGCGGATCTGAGTTGAGCACCATGGTGAAGGCCACGTCCTGCGAGGTGACCGGTGTGCCGTCTGACCATCTGGCATCGTCTCTCAGGGTAATGGTAAAGGTGGTGTTGTCCTCTGTTGTAATGGAGCTGGCCAGCTGAGGAACGAAATTCATGCTGCGGTCCAGCTCAAGCAAAGGCAGGAAGGTCAGGGAACAGGCGTACTTGGTGGATTCCGTAATGTCCATGGCCAGCGGATTGAGGGAGGTAATTGTGTTGGTGATGCCGATGGTAACGGATTTCTCCTCGGCGGAGGCGAGAAGAACGGTACCGGTCAGCAGAAGAATAAGCAGGAGGGTAAAGATCTTTTTCATGTATGACTCCATTCTACCTGTAGGTGTGGATCTGAAAGGGACGGATTTTACAGGTCTCCCATGCTCTCCGGATGCAGCAGAAGCTGTTCAAGAGGAGCGATACGGCCAACGCAGACCGGAACGGAAACCGAATCAATCACAGATCCCTCCAGTATGAGCCTGCCGTTCAGGCGGCAGATGCAGGGCGTATCCGGGAGAGAAACGCGGATCTGTCTGTTTTCGGAAATCAGCGAGGAAACAGGCAGTGTATCCTCATAGAGAGGAGACTTACCGTCAGGGCGGGTAAGGGATAGTTCAGCGGTTCCGTCCACGGAGGTGCAGTCCTCCGGAAGGTAGACACGGACGGAAAAGACCAGTACGGAGGAAATGAAGCTTGCTCCCTGAAGAGGGGCAAGACTGAGATGTCCGGCTTTAAATACGTCGGAGAGAATATCAAGCACGGCAGAATCATCCCATTCTGCGGCAGCACACAATGCGCCGGAGCCCAGTCCCTGACGGACCAGTTCGGCGTGCAGCCGGACAAGAAGGAGATGAAGCTTTGCCAGGTGAGAAGGGAGTGATGTGGCCGCAGCAAGAGCCTTCCGGCCGAATATTTCCTCGAGCAGGTCCGGAACAGAACGTTCAGGAGGGACCGGTCTCGGGCTGAGCAGGAGGCCGCACAGCTGCCAGGCAGATGCGGCACCGGAACAGAGGACGGCGGGAGGTGTGTCAAAGCGAATGCCCGGATGGATCTCATATTCGGGCGGGACTGCAGGAGCATCCGGCGGAAGAATCAGCGGGATGCCGGCTTCAGTGAGCGCTTCCACACAGCTGCGCGAGAGCGGCAGCGGGGAAAAGACGGGTGGATTTCCGATTCTGTTCAGCAGCCGGACAAGATCCGGAGGATAAAGGACGGCGTCCCATGCAGGAACTGACAGAGCGTAATCGCATCGGCGGGGGCTGTGACCGGCCGGAATGGTAAGGGAGTCCAGAACGGCAGATTTATCCGTGAACTGTGCCCGGTAGTAAACGGTTTCGTTCCACAGAAGGGGCAATGTACAGGGAATCGTCTGGGTACCGGGTCCCGGAAAGGATAAGTGCATATCCACAATGGTTCCGACAGTGTTCAACCCTGAGACTCGGATACGGTAAGAACCGGAACTGTATGCGGTAACAAGGAAGGTACAGGAAATCTTCCCCCGGCTTCGTTTTGCAGAGGTCAGTTCAATGCGTCCCGAAGTGACCATACGGAGGACAAAAAGATCGCAGATGCCGGCGGGCCGGAACGGTTCAAAACGCAGTTCCAGTGTATTCATCCGCTCTGGAATCAGCATTTTGCTCAGATCCAGCTCCTTCCGGCAGGTAATCGGTTCCTCTGTCCCGGCTTCGGGAAACGAGCAGAACGAAAGGAGGTGCTCGCTGTTCAGGGACAGAGTTCCTTTGCCCATCAGGGGCGGGATAGTAAGATAAACGTGCAGTCCGGTTTCGATGCGGGGCAGAGGACAGGTAAGGAGTACTTCTCCATCTGCTTTTCCTGGCAGGAGACCGGGAACTGAAAAAGTCTGGTTCTCGGAAAGAAATCCGGGGGACGGGAGGGATACTGCGGCAGAATCCGTGTCCGGATTTTCCTCTCCCCAGAGATCGGAGAAGGATTGAAGTTCCTCCATGCCCGGCAGGACAAAATCGGAGCTGCTGCCGGACTGCGGCATCTGCCAGCAACTGAGCGGAAGAAGCTTCCCGGTCACTTGATTGTACCCTCCTGACGGAGAATGCGCTCAGTCAGAAGAAGGGAACAGATGGTCTTTGAGTCCGTAATCTCGCCGTTATCAATTTTTTCCAGTGCCTCACTGAGCGGAATGCGGACAAGATTGAGAAATTCATCGTCATCCGGATGGGTGGCACCCTGGCTGAGTCCGCGTGCCAGATAGATGAAGATGCGTTCATTGCAGAATCCGGGCGTAGTATGGATGCCGGTCAGCAGCATCAGATTGGAGGCAGTAAGGCCGGTCTCCTCTTTCAGCTCACGAATGGCGCAGCTCAGAGGCGGCTCTTCCCGGTAATCCAGCTTTCCGGCAGGGACCTCCAGGGTAATCTCGTCTATGGCAACACGATGCTGGCGCACCAGCATGACTGTCCCGTCATCGAAAAGCGGAACAACGGCAGATGCACCGTTGTGAAGAATGATTTCCCGGACGGAATTCATCCCGTTCGGACAACGAACCTGCCAGCGCTCGGCATGGAGAATGATACCTTTATAAATATCTTCGGAGGCAAAGGGAATTTCACGAAGCTCATTATCGTTCATAGATGACAGATGACAGAAGGGGGATTCTGTCCAATCTCCTTTCGCAGAATTATCTTATTTCATTATAGCTTTTTTCAAAGAAAATGAACAGATTGATTTTTTAAGAAGATTGGGTCGGCTGTTCAATGCTGTCGCTTCCTGCTGCGTGTACTGTCTGGCCTCTGCTGCCTGAACGCGGAGCAGACAGTGAATGAACTTTCCGGCTGAATGGAATGCAGAAAAATGACAGGGGACGGGGGATAATTCAAGAGAGCAGTTTCGTTTATTAAACAGTAGAGTTGACAGAGTCCCGAATGCGTTCTAAAATGACCGGGACTTCAGTTTTTCAGAATGATACGTAACCGAACAGCAACCGGTCAGGACAATGCTTTCTGTTTCCGGCGCTTGCTGAACGAAAAACGGAAACGTGACAAAGAGGAGGAACAAGCTAGTGAGAAAGACCGGATTTAGACAGATACTCGGTATTTTTCTGCTTTTTGCAATGCTGGTCGTATCCGGCTTCGCTGAATCCTTCAATGCACAGATTGCACTGAGGGACGCAGATGGGAACGAGTATAGAACAATTGACCTGATTCCGGTAACGAACTCTGCAGGGGAGACCGGATACTGGATTAACCTGTTTAGTCTGGACGAACAGACGGTGCAGCTTCTGCAAAGCGGAAACAGCGTGATCCGTGCATTTCGTCAGGATACCGGAGAGCAACTGCCGGATGTTATCATTCCGGCTGACGCAGGAATTGCTTCTTTGTTTGAAGGGGAGACTGTCCACAGAAGCGATGTCGTGGATGCAGCAAATGAGATGCTGCATTTTCCAATCCTTTCAAGCTATCAGGAAGCACCGGCGGATCAGATGGAGCTGGATGGCCTGATGGGACAGCTCGGCTTTGCTGCGCAGGGATATACTGAGCCGGAACCGACAGAGATTCCGGTGTTTGAGCCGGAACCGACAGAGGTCCCGGTGTATGAGCCGGAACCGACAGAGGTCCCGGTGTATGAGCCGGAGCCGACAGAAGTCCCGGTGTATGAGCCGGAGCCGACAGAAGTCCCGGTGTATGAGCCGGAGCCGAC
>CACXHF010000293.1 GCA_902767305.1 uncultured Eubacteriales bacterium | reverse complement strand
CGACCGAATCTTCCCAGTTGAATCCGGAAACAAAATTGCCGCCCGGATAGCGGACCAGCGGAACACCGATTTTCCGGACCAGTTCAAGAACGTCCTTGCGGAATCCCTGTTCATCTGCCATGGGATGTCCCGGTTCGTAAATTCCGCCATAGACTGCGCGGCCAAGATGCTCAATGAATGAGCTGTAAATTCTCGGATCTATCGAACTGATCGTATAGTCCTTATCCAGGACCATTTTTGCCTGTTTCATTTTCTGTTCCTCCTTCTGTCCGGTAGCACGCATTCCCCACAGGGCCTCTCCACGCTCTGAAAGTGCCGTAAAGCACGGAACGTATGTATCCTGGACATCATCATATCCCATAAGGGTCACACCTGTAAACGATTTCCCGTCCGCTGTCAGGTGAATCACACCGTCATGGACGATATATTCCCCTGTCATTGCGCCGGAAATCATTCCATCGCCGGAAAACACAACCTCTTCGGATACATGTTCACTCCGGTTGACATCAAATCCATGACTGAGAACCTTGAACCGGCCGGTCATCTCCGCCGGTTCTTCCGGCACCGGCGTATACCGGACCGGAGAAATCATCGGCCATCCGGCCGTATTGAAGAACAATTCTCTTGCCTGCAGAATGTAACGCTCCCCTGTCGAAGCAAAACGCGTATGATGGAACAGAATCCATTTTCCCAGATCCCTGTCATACAGCACGCTGTTATGTCCGGGTGAGCGTATCGCATTTTCTTTCTGACTGTTTTCCCCTTCCAGCGGCCGGAACAGATATCCGCCCATCAGCTTTGTCCCATAAGGCGCAATATCGTCATTGTTCCAGAACTGCCCAGGTCTGCATCTGCATTCCAGCATGGACTGACCCGCTGCATCCTCAAACGGACCCTCGGGCGTCCTGGAGCGGCACACCCGGATATTATATCCGTCACTGGCATTCAGTCCGCCATAAGAGAGGAAGAGATAATAGTACTCCGTTTCCGGATTATAGATCATGTACGGTGCCTCGATGCAGCTGTGATTCCCGCCCAGGAGATGAATGCCGTACGGTTCCTGTCCCTCCAGAATCAGACCGGTTTTCGGATCCAGTTCAAGGAGAAAGATTCCACCGGAATAGGAGCCGTATACCATATACAGCCGTTTCCCGGACGCATCAAAGAAAACGCAGGGATCAATGGCATTCGGCAGTTTTGTGGCGTCATATCCGGGCGCACCGCTCCTCAGCAGAATCGTGACATTTTCATACGGTCCCTCCGGCCTGTCACTGACCGCAAGACCGAGCGCAGCGAGCGGCTTTGTGCCCTCGCAGCAGCAGTAGTACATGTAATACCGCCCGTCCCCCAGCCGGATTACATCCGGTGCCCAGAACGTTCCCGTCTCCGCATAATTCAGTGCCTCACTGAATTCCTTCGCGTACAGCGGCTGCAGCGTGCATTTGTCCAGCTTTGAGAACATTTTGTAACGGATCAGGTCCTCACTCTCCGCTGCCTGCATGTGGCTTCCGAAAAAATAGTACTTCCCGTCTTCCTTAAGAACCGCCGGATCATGCAGGCTTACATTCCGGAACTTTACCTCTGCCGCCTGAGCACTGCCGGCAAAGACCAGCAGCGTCAGCAGCAGAACCTGAATAAATCTGCACATTTCTCAGCCCTTGACAGCGCCTGCTGTCATGCCTTCCACAATGAACTTCTGCGCAAACAGATAGATCAGAAGCAGCGGGATAATGGCAAAGCAGGAACCGGTGATCATCAGGTCATAGTTGTTGCCGTAGGGCGACCACAGGGTATTCAGACCAATCGGGATGGTATATTTCTTCATGTCTGAAATGACCAGCATCGGCCAGAGCAGTGCGTTCCATGCACCCATTCCGGTAAGAACTGCCATGGAAGCATACGCCGGCTTCATGACCGGCATGATGATGCGGAAGAAAATGCCATACTCGGTACAGCCGTCCACCCGTGCTGCATCAAGCATTTCATAAGGAACGTTCGTCAGGAACTG
>CACXHF010000292.1 GCA_902767305.1 uncultured Eubacteriales bacterium | reverse complement strand
TCTTAAGTATTTTACCCTGAGGTTGAGCTTCCGAAATCCCTATGAGCTGCTAACACGAATAGAGATATCCGGAAGCCGGGTTAAACTATGCTTTGTTGCAGAAGGGTAATTCGCCAAAATCACCCAAGCATCAGATAAAGAATACTATGAACTGCTTTTACAATAACACCGAGACCGTAATTTCAGGTAAGCAATGCTTGTGTTCATTTCATGCCGCTCAGTTCCAATACTTTGTTCTCTGTATCTGCGCCAAACTCAGTAAACAGATCCATCCTGTTTTCCTTGATTGCGTTTCCGTGCCAAAGACCGTCAAGTCCTTTTGATAGTTTCAGGCGGCCAGCTTTTAGCTTGAGTTCTGAAACTGACATACGGTTGATGAAAGGCGTTTCGGCATTCTCTGTCTTTTTCAGTATTTCGGAGTAGATACAGCCTTCGACTATGAGCAGAAAACTGATTCCTTGCTGAACATGGTAATCAGACTTGTGGAATCTGAGTGCTGGCTGCCCTTATACCATCTTTTTCTTCGCGGATAGTTTGAAAAAGTGAGCAAAAATAAAATTCTCTATTGTCTATTGACATTGTAGACAAAATGCATTAGAATGTCACTGTCATTTTTAAGGGAGGTGGACCGCATGTTCCGTAGCGTGATGCTCTGTTGCCGGATGTGTTGCATGTGTAAGGCTCATGCTGTGCCCATCTGCGCATAGAGACACTTTTTGAAGCGGTGTTTTGCAGGCAGGGTACAGTCCTCTGCCTGCATTTTTGTTGCCGCACGGTTTCTGAATCCGGTAAAGGCATGCAGGAATGCAGCTTTGCCGGATTTTTTTATTCCCCAATTTGAATGGAACGTCAGTCGGTGCCTGAGAATGGAGAGTCGGCTGTGTTCCATGAGGAGTGCCTAAGAATATGGAGGATGAGCATATGCCCCGTATCAACCCGCTGAATCTTCAGACGGCTTCACAGCAGATTCACGCTGCTGTCGAATCTCATCTGAGTCAGGGATACCATCTGACGAATGAAAAGCTGACCCTGCTGCACAATGTAACAGCATTTGAAGCGCTGGAGGCGCAGTCTTATGCGGTGGACAGGGAACTGCAGCGGCTTGTCGGAAAACGGGCTGCAGACTTCTTTGAGTACGCGATCTCAGTGGAAAACGATTGTATTGTCTGCACTACCTATTTCGGAAAGCTCCTGCGGAGCATGGGCATTGAAGATTTTGAACACTTTGCCTTCACGCCTGAGGAAAAGCTCATGATCGAATATGGTCGCGCCATCGCGAAGAATCCAAAACAAATTCCGGATGAACTCTTTGAAAGGCTTCGCACGGCTTTCGACGAGGAAACACTTGTCGTCATGACCACCATGGCGGTGTTTATGATCGCGAACAATGTGTTTAATGACGCGCTTCAGGTCGAGCCTGAACCCTGAAGCCGGATCAAAAGAAAATGGAGGAGAAGAACGATGTCAAACTACAGACATACGGAATCCGCACTGATTCATGGCGGAAACACCATCGATCCGCTCACTGGAGCGGTAAATATACCGATCTATCAGACCTCAACCTTTCAGCAGAGAGGACTTGGACTTCACCCCGAGTGGGAGTATGCCCGCACCGGAAATCCAACCCGGGCTGCGCTTGAGCGGCTGATCGCAGAGCTGGAAGAAGGAACGCAGGGCTTTGCCTTTGCCTCCGGGATGGCCGCTATCACCGCCGTCCTGTCGCTCTTCCACGCAGGAGATAAAGTACTGATCTCCAGCAATGTCTACGGCGGCACTTACAGGGTGCTGGACAGGGTTTTCAGTGCTTTTGACCTGCGTTATGCTATCGCTGATACCGATGATCTGACCGCACTGGAAAAGGAGATCAGGCCGGATGTAAAAGCGATACTGGTGGAGAGCCCTGCAAATCCTCTGATGACCGTCACCGATATTCAGGGTGTGGCGGAACTCGCAAAGCGGCATCATGTGCTCACGATTGTGGACAACACCTTTATGACGCCTTATCTGCAAAAGCCGCTGACTCTTGGCGCG
>CACXHF010000291.1 GCA_902767305.1 uncultured Eubacteriales bacterium | reverse complement strand
CTTCCTGAGAAGATTGCCTCCCAGCTGGCTGACAAGGGAACCCCTGAACAGGAGATTGTCCTCGGTGTCCGTCCGGAGCATATCCAGCTGAGCACAGCCGGACGTTCTGACTCCTTTGAAGTGGAGGTAGAAGTCTCCGAGATGATGGGCAGTGCGATTCATATACACTGCAGCCTCGGCAACCGCGATGTCGTCTTTATTGCGCAGGCTCTGGAACTCTCCAAAGAAAACAGAGCCGGATTCGCTTATGGAAAGCATCTTTTCCTGACATTCCGCGGGGATGTCGTCCATATGTTCTCCAAGGAGGACGGAAATAATCTGATCTGATGATACGGTATGCATAGGCATCCGCCTTTTCGAACGGAGAAAGGTCATTCAGATGTCCTGCTTTACCTGTTCGGAGCTTGGAAAACAGGACAGGGATGACGGAAGGCAGAATCACTAACGGCCGGACAGAGTCCGGCCGTTTTTTCAACGTGAAGAATTCAGGAAACTCTGACTGCGGGGAAGACAGGTAAAGACTTGAGAGAGTCTGTCGTGTCCCGTAAGTCTCAGGAAGGAAAAAGCGAAATGTTCCGGACCATGCCGAAAATTGTCCGGACGGCAAGATCTAAAGCAGTCCAATACGGAAAAGACTGGGGAATTATATGGAAGAAAGCAAAGTATACGTACCCTCGGCGATAGAAGTCCGGGGAGCAAGGGTACATAATCTCAAAAATATCGACGTGGATATCCCGCTGGGGAAGATAGTGGGCATAGCCGGTGTATCGGGGTCAGGGAAATCATCTCTTGCCCTTGGCGTACTCTACGCAGAGGGATCCCGCAGGTATCTGGAGTCTCTTTCAACCTATACCAGACGGCGAATGACACAGGCGAGCCGGGCTCAGGTGGAGGATGTCCGATACGTGCCGGCAGCACTGGCACTGCATCAGCGTCCGGGAGTACCTGGAATTCGGAGTACATTCGGAACTTCCACGGAACTGCTGAACAGTCTCCGACTGATGTTTTCCCGTCTTGCCAATTACAGGTGTCCTAACGGGCATGTCCTGGAACCAACCACAGACTTTGCAGCGGAGCGGGAGGTACGGTGTCCGCTATGCGGGGAAATAGTGGAAGGAATTGGCGCGGAGGAACTGGCGTTCAACAGTTCCGGTGCGTGCAAGACCTGCAGCGGAACCGGAATGGTGAGGACAGTGGACCGGGCAACGCTCATTCCGAATGAAAATCTGACCATTGATGAGGGGGCAGTTGCTCCGTGGAATAGTCTCATGTGGTCGCTGATGACCGATGTCTGTCGGGAAATGGGGGTCAGGACGAACATTCCGTTCAGAGACCTGACGGCTGAGGAAAAGCACATTGTGTATGATGGACCCATGGTGAAAAAGCATATTTTCTACATGCCGAAGAATAAAGACAGCACGACTGCGGCAGAACTGGATTTTACTTATTACAGCGCGACGGCGACTGTCCTGAATGCCCTTGGAAAAGTGAAAGATGAAAAGGGAATGAAGCGGGTGGAGAAATTTCTGAGGGAGGATAAATGTCCTGACTGTGGAGGAACAAGACTCTCGGCAAGAGCCAGAACGCTGACCATTAGGGGACTTTCTCTGGATCAGGTGTGTACATTTTCTCTGGCGGATCTGAGTGAATGGGTAAAGGGAGTACCGGAATCTCTTCCGGAGGCCATGCGTTCCATGGCAGTCAATATCTGCGAAGCTTTTCATGATACGGCCAGACGTCTTATGGATCTGGGGCTTTCCTACCTGTCACTGGACCGTGCGGCATCAACCCTTTCAACGGGAGAACGTCAGCGGACGCAGCTGGCCCGTTCTGTTCGTAATCGGACAACCGGCGTACTGTATGTACTGGATGAACCTTCCATTGGACTGCATCCCTCAAATATCGAGGGACTGACCAGGGTTATGGACGATCTGATTCGGGATGGAAATTCAGTGGTTCTTGTCGATCATGATACGCAGGTTCTGGCACATGCGGACTATCTGATCGAACTGGGACCAGGGGCAGGGAATGCCGGAGGCAGGATTATTGCAAAAGGCAGCACGGAGCAGGTGGCAGCCTGTCCTGAATCCAGAATCGGACCATTTCTTTTACAGCGAAGTGAAACAGGGGAGAAGACGGAAGCAGACAGCCGGAGTCTGTTTGATATCGGGACAATTGTCATGTCCACCGGGCAGATTCATACGGTAAAACCGCTGGAGGTATGTTTCCCGAAAGGACGAATGTCAGTAGTGACCGGTGTTTCCGGTTCCGGGAAAACAACAATGGTACTGGAAAGCCTGTTTCCGGCGATTGAAGCCGACTGTGCCGGTCGTCCGCTTCCCATTCATGTCAGAAGAATTGAAGCGGAGGGTATCCGACAGGTCAAGCTGATTGATGCGACCCCGATTGGCATCAATGTGCGTTCCACGGTAGCAACATATGCCAATGTTCACGATGAACTCCGGAAGATTTATGCCAGAACGCCGGATGCCGGGAAAAGAAACTGCAAGGCGGGAGATTTCTCTTACAATACCGGAAGACTGCGATGCTCCACTTGCGACGGGACAGGGCAGATTTCACTGGATGTTCAGTTTCTGCCGGATGTGGACATTCCCTGTCCGGACTGCCGTGGTTCCCGGTATTCCAAAGAGGCATTCCAGATTTACCGGGAGAAAAAGGACGGAAAGCACATTTCTCTGCCGGCACTTATGTCACTCAGCGTGGACGAGGCAATGTCGGCGTGTGATGATTTGCCGCTGATCAGAAGCCGACTGCAGGTGCTCCATGATGTGGGACTTGGTTATCTGACCCTGAGTGAAGAAACGCCGGGGCTTTCCGGGGGTGAGGCTCAGCGGCTCAAGCTGGCCAGTGAAATGGGACGCGGTCAGGAAGACACGGTCTTTATCTTTGACGAGCCAACCATTGGCCTGCATCCGCTGGATGTACAGACCCTGCTTCAGGTATTCCGTCATCTCATTGATCATGGCGCAACGGTTATTGTGATTGAACATGATCTGGATGTTATTCGTTCTGCGGATTATGTAGTAGATATGGGTCCCGGAGGCGGAGAAATGGGAGGACGAATTGTTGCCTGCGGTACACCAGAGGAGATCCGCCGAAACCCGGAGAGTGTTACGGGGCGTTATCTCTGATCACAGAGCCCGTTTCTGGAAAAACAGGTTTCCTTCTTTAAGTAAAAATCCCGCACAGATTTCCGTGCGAGATAGGAAATCGAGACGGCAGATTGATTCTTGGAAAGGTCGAAATATCTGCAGTGCAGAATGAACCTTTCTGCTTGAAGTATTCGCTGATCAGTACCGCAGTTCAGTGTCTTTGGTTTGCTGACAGCAGGAAGCGGAGCGGCAGACTTCTGTACTTGTAACGGGTAATGGAGGAAGTCCGGATTTTACGGGCTGCATATCTCTGAAAGATCTTCATCATCTCAGAAAGCATATGAGAATTAGCGTGACAAATGGTTATCGGGTATGGAATATAGCCGTTACGTCAGTCGTCATCACTCCGTTATTCCAAAGTTCCGATATCTATCAGGGCATCTGCCGGTACGGTATAACTTCTTTGCCGGCATTGCCGATCCATAGCCAGATGAATTCTATTATTCATGCGTCAGTTCTCCTTTTCAGAATGGAATATGTTTCTGAATCCACAGTGAACGCTCTGTGAACGGCCAATCGGAGGTATCGGAAACAAAAAAATCAGATGCTCCGCAGCAGTGGAGCATCTGAACAGAAACACAGATGGATGCTTTCGTAAAAAAGAACGGATGTGCAGCCTGATTATTTACAGTACATCATGATGGTGTCGACGATGTCTGACCAGAACCAGGTCAGCTGCTCGCGGTCCAGAAGACCAAACACTTCTTCATATCCGTCAAAAACACCGTTGTCCCATACGATACAGGTCAGACCGCGCTCGAATGCACGGGCAGTATAGTAAGCCGTGAAATCAAGACGATCACGAAGATTGTTTTTATCGGTGCATCCGAATTCGCCGATGATAACCGGAATGCCTTTCTTAATATATCTGTCGTACAAAGCGTTGAATGCATCATCAATGACGCTGGTCAGGGAAGGATCGTCCAGATCGAAGAAATCCGTTCCGGAACCATCCATGGCAAAATCATGGGGAATATAGGCATGGACGGAAACCATCAGGCGGTCTTTGGCACTGTCTTTCGGGAGCGTAAAGTTATTAAAGACGGCGGTGTATGGAGAGGCGGCGTATGCCGGAATCATCAGGTAACGTTCTGCGTTGAGCCCGCCGGATGCCCGGACTGTATCGACAAATACCTGGTTCAGCCTGTTGATGCATTCACTTGCCTCGATACACTGGGGATCCATATAAGAGTACTGCCATTCCACTTCGGTTCCTACAAGCCGGGGTTCATTCAGGCCTTCGAAAATCAGGTGCTCGTCATAGGCTCCGAAGGCGTTGCAAAGCTGTTTCCAGATGGCTGTCAGATATACACTTGACTGTGCATAGTGTGCATTGTCCGGATAGATATAGTCAAGGGAATTATCATGATGTACATTCAGAATGACATTGAGCCCGGAACGGATCGACCAGTCCACTACCTCACGTACACGAATCAGCCAGTCCGGATTAATGGTATACTGGCTGTCCAGCAGATGATCGTGCCAGGAAACCGGAATACGAATGGTCTTAAAGCCGGAATCCTTGATAAACTGAATCATTTGCTGGGTTGCCGGGAATCCGCTCCAGAGGGAATCCAGTACAAGATCGTTGACACCTGCTTCTATGGTTTCGTCTTTATCGTAACAGTCGAATGCATTTCCGAGGTCCCAGCCGGGGGACATTGCCAGACTGAAACGAATCGATTCATTGGAGGGTACAGACCATGGCTTAACCTCAAGAACAGGCAATGAGGTGATGGATACGGTATCCGTGGCCAGTCCGCCTGCAGGAAGAAGAAAAAAACTGAAACAAAGCAGAAGAGTCAGAAAAAACATAGGCAAACTCCTTTTTTGGGATTCTGATGTGTTCCTATATGCACAGCGTATCTACTGAAGCGGAAAAAGATTGTGTCCGGGGGCAAATGCTGTAAGACTGATTTCATAGTCGGTTTATGATTATCTGTGCGGCAAATCCTTTTCCTGCTTACTCTGTCGCCCGGAAACAGCGAACGGGGTATATCAGTGTGAAATGTGCTTCCCTCTATTATTGCCGGTGAAAACCTGCCCTTTCGGCAGATATTATGGAAATATACCGGTATTTTACAACAAAAACAGAGGAAATGAAAGGTCAAATATGTGTTGAAATGAAGCAAAGCGGAGATGATTCTACGCTACGCATCGAAGAGAAACGAATGGAGGGTCTTCTTCAGACTGCTGCGTACAGGCGGCCGGCGGTTAAAGGATGAGTCAGTGATGCGGGAGAAATCATTTTCAAAATGTTACGTTAATTTAAATAATGTCACATTTGTAACAAATAAGTGTTGAACTGGTTCGCGTTTATGGTGTATAATTCTCAGTGATCCTACAGATCTTTTCCAGTCAGTTTCTGACTGATTATCATATTTTTGACGGAGGCGGGTTATGCAGTATCAGGGAATACAGAAGGACCTCAATCAAAAATGGGCAGGACGTATTCTGAGTACCCGTTCCATGGAAGATGAATTTCGTAATGACTTCTGGGCGTTTGCGTTTTCAGAAGGACGCAGTTATTGCCGCAATGAGTCTCAGTGTCAGGAACTCGTTGAAATGATGATGAATGAGTTTGTCAGAGAGTATTCAAGGAATCCGCTTCCTCAGGATATTTATTCAGAAATGATTGTCAAGCTCGGTCTGCTGTACGGGAAAACCGGAGGAAAAAGCAACTCATCTGCGCGTGGACAGGGAACCTATCAGGGAAGCACGGGAAACTCGTATGTCAGAACGGGTTATACCGGGTATCCGCCTGTCGGAAATACGTATTCTGCACGGGCTGATATGCCTTACAGCAGCAGTTATAACGGCGGATTTGAGGCAGGCAGAACTTCCGACAGATTCCAGGGGGCTCCTTCATACAGAGATCCGGCGGGCTATCGGCCGAATAATTATGTTCCCCGCACGCAGCAGCCATACACAGGTGCGGATGCGTGGAAGACTCCTTATCAGGGACGTTCGGGTGAGAGCAGCTATTCAGCTTTTCGACCTGATCCTGCAGGAACAGGGTATGGTTCCGGCATGTCTGGTGCTTACTCGAATAATTACAGTTATGGAAATCAGACACCATCGGCTGGCGGGTATGCACGGAGTTCGTATGCAGAGCCGGCAGGAAGACCGCGGGAGGAGTCTGTAAGGGAGAGGCCGGTTACACCGGAAAGAGAAACACCGCCAATGACACAGAACGTGCCGGGCGGATGGAATGCCGGAAATGAATTTAATCCACAGAGTCCGCTCACAGCCACGGCGTCTGGCCTGGGTGCAGCAATAGATGGCAGACAGCCGCCGGTACAGACGTCAGAGACGACTTCTCAGCCACCGGTATCACAGACGCCCGGAAATATGGGGCAGAGTGCGTCACCGGTTTCGGGGGATTCGTTGCAGGGTGCACCACAAGTTTCCGGAATGCCGGTACAGCCGACATCACAGAACAGTGCTGCACAGCCGGGAATACCTGCTGTACAGACAGCAGGCGGACAGCAGGTGCAGATGCCGGGTGTTCAGACAGGACAGCCGGCAGTGTATACAGCACCGCTTCAGACGGCAATGCCGGTTGGTACAATTCCCATGTCAACAACGGTTTCTGTTCAGCCGGTGATGCAGATACCTGTTCAGCCGGTGATGCAGTCGCCTGTTCAGCAGTCGATTCCGAATCTGGCAGGTGTGCAGGATATTCTCGGGATGAAGGGCGGCGCAGATTCCCCTGAAGCACAGAATATGATTCTCCAGGCAGCCAGACTGATTCAGGCTTATAATGCTGTGACTAAATCGAATGTAGGCGAATTAGAGGAAGAAGAAGCCGTCGAGGATAATGAAATTGTTGAGGCGGATCCGGCCAAAGCGGCGAACTGGCGTCCGCCGAAGTTCGGATTTTCCAGAAAAGAAAAAAAGACGGAAAAAAAGAGCAGCCCGGCAGAACCCAAAGCGAAAAAGCAGAAGGAAGAGCCGGTCAGGAAAAAAGTGGAAGTGCCGGATGCCAGACCGGGAAATTCGACAGCAACAAAACAGGAGAAAGAGGACGACGGGAAATCGCCGACGTTCTCGGTGATTAACACAATTCTTCTGGTACTGACGGGGGCATCGGTTTTATTCCTGATCTGGGAGACCGGTCTGATTCAGAAATTTCTGTAATCCTTTTCGGTGTTTGAAAAATGCCGCTCTGTCCTCTCCGGGACAGCAGCTGATGGGAGGAAGGAGCAAAGTTCGATTGATGAAGTCGTCTGCTCCTGCCTCCCTGTTTTTGGTGTGAATGAACCGATTGGATTAGGAGAATATTCAGGAAAATACTTTCATCTGTGGAAAGGCCGGTGCAAAGCCGGCGTGGGATTGATTATGTCCGGTTCCGGGCAAAAACGGAACATGGCAGGGGGAGAGAGGCATAAGTGAAGGAAAAGAAGAATAACCGACACAGACTGCCTGTGAAAAAACGAAAAAGGAGAACGGTGTTCGGACGGATCTGGAATTCGCCGCGAACAACTGTGGTCTTGAGTCTTCTCTTTGTTATTTCTCTCTCAGCGGCAGTCTATTATCATACGCAGATCTATCTGGTTCGAAAAATGGTGGAGCGCAATTTCAAGAATGCCAGTCCTCCACCTGAATATATACAGGCTGATGTACAGATATCGGAGGAACAGCCTCAGCAGCCGACAGTTTCCCAGGAACAGCTGATCTGGATAGATACCGCGTCAAGGCTGCTGGAGCAGAATGACGGGCGGATGACGGCTGTCATGCCGCGGCTCTATACTACAAAGGAAGCGACTATCCTTACATTTGAGGGAATTGGCCCGATGGACGAACTGCAGAATGTCCTTGGAGCACTTCGTGCCAAAAACTCGATTGCTACTTTTTTTGTTACCCGTCCTCAGCTGGTAACAGAGATGGAAGCAATTACGCAGATCATCCGTGCTGGGCAGCAGATCGGACTGCTGGTTGAGGGAGACATTGTCAGCGTGACCGATTTTATGTGCGTACTACTGGATGCAAGGGAACAGCTTCGGCTGACATACGGGTATCAGGGAGAGCTGGATCTCCGGCCGGTCGGCGGGGTTGCTTCAGAAGCATTTCTTGAATGTGCCTGTGCACTGGGGTGTCCGGTGATCTCGGCTACCTTTCAGGCAACACCGGAGACGGTCTGGCGTTTCAGCGAACCGACGACGATC
The DNA here is from genome assembly GCA_902767305.1 of uncultured Eubacteriales bacterium. Classification (GTDB taxonomy): domain Bacteria; phylum Bacillota; class Clostridia; order Christensenellales; family Aristaeellaceae; genus Ventricola. The sequence continues at coordinate 1,960 of CACXHF010000291.1, read as the reverse complement.
TGCGAGTATATATTCTCGGAGCAGATGCCTTCTCTGCAGATCGGGGGAATTGCCAATTTTCAGATGGGCGTGTTTCCCCGGGAGGGAACACTGGGCAATTATATACGGTATCTTCTTGAGGAAAAGTCACCGTATCCTGCTCTCAGTCCCGGTATGATACTGACAGATGCATCCCTTCTGTATAACTGGCCACTTCCGGAAAACCGGATTGAATCCGGACTTCAGGGAGCTGTGGCTCCAGGACAGACAACATATGCAAATATCCTGCAGCGAATCACGACCGGGTTTATCGGGATGGAGACACAGAAAAAAGAGGATCAGCTGCCCGGATTTACGTATCTGGAACGGGAGGCACTGAACAAACGAGGCACTGTTCCCAATGAAAACAATCAGGTCTTCCTGACGTTCCATGGATGGGGAAGCGATATGTGTGTCCAGGCCGTTCTGGATGTGCTCGAAAAGCACGGTGCCTATGCGACATTCTTTTTGCAGACCGACGGTGCTGCCCGGAATCCCAATCTGGCTCGTGCCATTGCAGCCGCCGGTCATGATGTGGGATCCATGACGCATACAGGTCTGCCGATGGCCATCGGCCTTGATGGAAACACGCATTATGTGGAGATCGATGATATGGAGGCGGATGCACTCCGGTCAGATCTGATTACCAGCTATGATACGCTGCTCCACATCATTGGCGATATGACCAATGTCTCAGGAAAACCGTCTCTGACCCGGTATTTCCGCCCGCCTGATCTGGCGGCAAGCCGCCGAGGGCTCGAGGTGGCATTTGATCTCGGCTTTACATACTGTGTTTTCGGTTCGTACGATTGCGGAGATGATAAAGCCAAACGTGCATCAGATATGCTTGATGACATGCGGCTCAACACCAGAAGCGGGTCGGTGCTGATCCTTCGTATTTCAGATGACTGTCCCTATACAGCGGAGGCGCTGGATGCCTATCTGACGCGTGTGGAAGAGAAGCATTATCGTTTTGTGGAACTTTCGAGGGCATTGAGGTAAGAAACAGCTATGAAAATTCTGAATTTCGGATCACTGAATCTTGATTATGTCTATCGGATGCATGAGTTCATCCGACCGGGAGAAACGGCTGCGGCGCTGTCCAGAACGGTGGTATGCGGCGGGAAGGGACTCAATCAGAGTATTGCTTTTGCAAGGAGCGGCGTCCGGGTATTTCACGCCGGAAATGTGGGCAAAGAAGACGGAGCTCCGCTCCTGGAACTGCTTCGTTCGGCTGGAGTGGATGTTTCCTGTATCCGGCAGTGCAGTGTACCTGGTGGACATACCGTCATCCAGGTAAATGATGCTGGGGAGAATGCCATTATTCTTTTTCCGGGCGCCAATGCGGAGGCAGATACGGAACAATTTCGTCAGGTACTCGGCCAGTTTGAAGCGGGGGATCTGCTGGTCCTGCAGAACGAGATCAGCTGTATTCCGGACATTATTCGAATGGCTAAAGAACGCGGTATGCGAATTGCCATGAATCCGTCGCCTGTTGAGGGAACGGAGCATTATCCTCTGGAACTTCTTGACTTTCTTTTTCTCAATGAGGACGAAGCTGCACATCTTGCAGGGGAAGGGGAAGCTGCGGAAATTCTTCGGCAGAGGTATCCGGAAACCCGCCTGATCATTACCTGCGGTGCTCGTGGAGCACGTTATCTGGGACCAGACGGGCTCGACTACTGGCAGCCGGCGGTGCCGGTGACTCCGGTTGATACGACGGCAGCCGGTGATACATTTATGGGATATTTCCTTGCGCTTTGGTCTATTGGCAGAGAGATCCCATGGTGTCTTTCTGTTGCGGCGCATGCTGCCTCTCTTTGTATTTTACGGCCCGGTGCTGCACCGTCCATCCCGGTAATGCCGGATGTACTGCGATTTATGGAACAGCGATCACTGGGCAGCCAGACGTGAACAGCCTAAGAGATTCTGTTTTTCTGTG
>CACXHF010000290.1 GCA_902767305.1 uncultured Eubacteriales bacterium | reverse complement strand
TATTCTTCTTCAACCGGAATCTGTTTGGGGAAGTCTTACCTCGTTTGTGGGGAATGGTGGAGGTCATCGGTGCGTTCCTGATTTTACAGATGTCCGTTGATTTCTTCCGTCTTCATGTCGATCATTGGTGGATAATGCTGATCGGTTCCGGAATATCTATGATTCTTGGCATCCTTGCAATTGTTATTCCAGGATTCATCGCACCTCATCTGGCTGTTTTTATCGGAGTCTCTCTGATTGCAGAAAGTCTAATTCATCTGGCTTCCATCATACTTATGTATCTTACAGATCCGAAAAAAACAGGCCCTGTCAATGAACCTAAAACTGTCCCGAATTCAAATTTATCTGATACTCCCGCATAATTTCTGCACAAGCATGTCCATCCTGCGACGCAGTAACCCTGTCTGTAAAGATATCAATAGAGGATCGCCAGTCCAGCCGGACAGCGATCCTCTGTTTTTTGAAACAATTGATCCTTTAATGGATGATTGGTTACATCTGCTTCAGGAGACAGAACACAAAGCCGGAATTCCTTCTTTTCAATGATTATTCTCTATGCACCATACTGTTCTGCACAGCTGTGCACAATTGCATTCATCGCCCTGAGTTTTGACTGCATATCACGAGCAAGTGCTATCTGGCAACGAGCCCGAATCAGATTGTGTTTTTCAGATTTGATTTTGAAATATCTGTCTCCGACCAGATAATCGTCCAGAAATCGGGTAGCCAGTTCACAGGTAATAGAAAAACAGGATAGGGCAAGAGTGTCTATTTCAGCAGATGTTAATGTTTTTGCAGTCTTGCTCAGGAAGCCATCTGCAAATGCCCAAAAGATGTTCAGATCAATTCCGGTTTTTATCGTATCTTCAGCATCTTCTTCAGTAAAATTTGCTGCAAAACGAACAGCATCCCCGAAATCATTACCGACCAGTCCCGGCATCACAGTATCAAGATCAATGACAACCAAAGGCGCTCCTGTCTCCGGCTGAAACAGAACATTGTTGATTTTCGTATCATTATGTGTCACACGGAGAGTAAGTTTTCCTGCATTATACATATCTGTAAGAGAACATGCCATATCCTGGACCGAAATCAGATAGGCAAGTTCCTGCTCCACTTCATGGAGTCGGTCGCACGGATCTTCTCTGGCATCCTTAATCAGTTTTTCATATCGCTTTCTGGTGTTATGAAAATCCGGAATCGTTTCATAAAGCTGCGAAGCATCGAAAGTACTGAGAACCATCTGAAAGTCTCCAAACGCTTCTCCTGCACTTCGGATAATGCGTACATCGCTGCATTTGTTATAGGTTACCGCGGGAATATACGTATAAACACGCCAGATGCTGTCACAATCCTCCAGATACGCTCGATGCCTTCCGTTTTGTTCTGTATGGTGGAAATGTAAACAGATTTCCCCAGGGCGCTTATTCCGGATATACTCTGTGACTTTTTCAATGTTTCCCATCAGTATTTCCGGATTTTTGAAAGCATATGAGTTGATTTTCTGCATCAAATAAGACCGTGTAGCAGCCATGCCGGTCCCGTCATCCGTTACATAATTCACCTTATATGTTCTGTTAACATTCCCGTTCGTTATTTCTTCAAAAGAGAAGAAAGAGCCCGGCAGATGAAACGCCTGTCCGACTTCCAGCAGTTTCCTTGCAATTTCTTCGTTCATGAGAGGAGACTCCCTTCGCTGTTGTTTGAATGTGCAGAATCTGGAACAACCGAAAAACAATTTCGCATAGAAGACGAAATTGAAAAAAAAACTGTTGACAAAAAGCAAAAATCAGATATAATAATCTGGTCACGTACCAGTAGCTCAGTTGGATAGAGCGTCAGACTCCGACTCTGAAGGCCGCAGGTTCGACTCCTGTCTGGTACACTCAGGCTCTCTTTTTGAGAGCCTTTTTCTTATTCTTCTAAATATGGCGTATTGATTCCAAACTCTTCCGGAAGAAAACGAGGGCAGACATTTTCCGTCGTACATATGACGGAAGCTGCCAGACGGGAACCTATTTCGCATGCTTCCTTGAGAGTTTTATGGTAAGTAAGACCGATGGTCACACCGGAAAAAAATGCATCTCCTGCGCCTGTTGTATCTTTTACATCCACTTTCCATGCCGGACAGAAACCGCACTCTGACTTTCCATCCGTATAGACAGCTCCTATTGAACCCATCGTCACTATCAGTTTACTGATCTGAGCTTTCCGGACTTTTACAGAAAGAATATCCAGCATTTCCTCAGGCGTTTTGTTACTGTAATCTTCTGAAAAAAGAATCCCTGCCTCCTGCTGGTTACAGACAAAGCAGGCAACAGATTTAAGAAAATCACGGCGTTCAACAGCAATCGACATATTTGAAACAACGGCGTACATTGCTTTATGATATTTCTGGGCATAGGAAAACACTCGTTTTACAACTTCCTGGTCTATATCAATTTCTACGGCAATGCTGTCACATTCTGAAAAGATCTCGTCTCCTTTTTCGTCCAAAATATCACAGATAGGCGAAAGATCCGGGCGTTTCGAAATGGATCCAATGACGTCACCGTCATTGTTGAATATGGCAAGCCATGTTCCCATTCCATCCGGAACAGTCCTGATATATTTCGTGTTGACCTTGTGATTGTTCAACCTTCTTATCACATCAATACCGCTCCCAGTGTCATCAACCACGCTTACAAATGTTGGCCTAAGTTCCACATTTGCAATATCTTCCGCAATGTTACGGCTGACTCCTCCGTGTACCTGTTCTATTCGTCCAACATTGCGTCCTCGTGGAATATAGGACGTCAGCGGATATCCTTTGATATCAACGAATACAGCTCCAATTACAACGATTCCCATATTCATTTCCTTTCATGTCTCAGAATTATTCTGCATTATTTTCAATAGACTGATACATCTTTTTTCTCACAGCAAAATAATAGGTAAATTCCCAGACTGCCATGATCAACCAGCCAATAAAACAGGCAAATGCCTCGCCAGTTATACCCATACGGGGAACAAGGATCATAACAAAAAGTGTACGAATAGAAATCTGAAGAACTGTTGAAAAAAGAACAATCCGCATCCGTGTCATGCCCCGAAAGAATCCCTGAATAGAATTTGTGATGCACGGCATAATAAAAAACCATGCTTTTACAGAAAGATATGCTGTCCCCATCCTGATCATTTCATCGGCATCATTTGGTGTAAGAGCACTGACCATCAGCCGGCCAAAAAGAAGTGTCACCGAACAGATAACAGGGAAATAGGCCAGTGCAATCATCAAACCTTTTCTGAAAGTATCTCTGCATCGATCCGGTCTCGCTCCTCCACGGTTTTGTGCTGTACATGTCATAATAGCAGAACCAATGCTCTGTGCCGGAATGCAAGCAAAATCATCTATTCGGCATACTGCATTAAACGCACCGATAGCCAGTACGCCCTGAGCATTGATGACAGACTGGATCAGAACTTTACCTATTGGTTGTGCAGACTGCTGAAGAGCTGTCAGTGAACCGATAGAAAGAGTCTCTCTGAGAAGCGACGGATCAATGTGAAGATCAGCGCGCGAAAGTCGAAGGATCGGCATTCTTCTATAAATCAGAACAATCTGTGTCAGGACAGATACCAACTGAGAAAGAATCGTCGCAAATGCCGCACCGAATACTCCCATTCGAAAAACTGCAACAAACAACAAATCAAGCAGAATATTGAGTATACAGGAAACAGACAGTGAAATAAGTGGTGTTTTTGAATCTCCAAGACTTCTCATAGCTGCAGCCAGCAAATTATACAGAAAAGTCAGAAGAAAGCCGAAAAGCATCACTCGCAGATAAATGCCGGCCTCCAAAAGAATCTCATCAGGAGTCCGAATAGACTTAAGAATTGCAGTAGAAAACATAAGCCCAAGCAAAAAAACAATAAGAGAGCAAAAAATACTGAACAAGAGGCTGGTGGCAAATTCCCGTTTCACTTTCTGCGGATCATTTGCTCCATAAAACCGGCTCATCAGAACAGATGCTCCCATACTGAGTCCGGAAACCCCTAGTACAACTATCGTCATTATTGGATTTGATGTACTGACAGCAGCCAATGCATTTTCTCCAAGACATTTTCCAATAATCATGGAATCCACTGCATTATAAGTCAGCTGGAGCAAATTTCCCAGAATCATGGGAATTGCATAGCGAATCAGGTGAAGAGGAATGGATCCCTGAGTCATTTTTTGCATAAAGATCGGCTATCTCCTTAAAGTAAGTCTATCTCGAAGAATGAAACAATTATATCATCGCACAGATGAAAAAGGAAGGAATTCCTTTCGTATGAACAAGCCTGCAGTCTGAGATTGGTTGTCTGAACTTCATCGTTTCTCAGTCATGTATGTTCTTTTTCTTGCGTATTCTTTCTTTCCAGATAAATATCTGATTGAATCACCACATTTGATATGATACAATTTACCTCATATATGGAGATTAATATCTGTCCTGAAAACGGACAGGAAACCTTCGTTAATTCACTTCTCAAGAATAATGAAACCGGAAGGAGTACTTATGGATAAGCTGCTGTATGGAGTCGCCTACTATGATGAATATATGCCGTACGACCGTCTGGAAAAAGATATCCTGATGATGCAGGCAGCCGGCATTAATGTAGTTCGTATTGGAGAGAGTACATGGAGTACTATGGAACCTCAACCAGGTTTATTTGATACCTCTCATCTGATCCGGGTAATTGAAGCAATGCAGAAGGCCGATATTTCCGTGATTCTTGGTACACCAACCTACGCTATTCCTTCATGGTTGGCTCGTGCGTATCCGGAAATACTTGCTGTAACTGACAGGGGAAAAGAACTATATGGTCGACGCCAGAACATGGATATCACGCATCCCGCCTATCTGTTCCATGCAGAACGGATAATTCGAAAAATGATGGAATGCTGTGTTCATTATTCCAATGTCATCGGTGTACAGTTGGATAATGAAACCAAAGCATATGGCACATCAGGGCCTAATGTTCAGCAAGGTTTTGTGCGTTATCTGAAGCAGAAATTTGACAATGATACCGACGCTCTGAACAAAGCTTTCGGTCTTGATTACTGGAGCAATCGAATTGATGCCTGGGAAGATGTTCCGGATGTCCGTGGAACAATCAATGGAAGCCTCGGTGCAGAATATAAACGGTATCTTCGCAAGATCGCCGCAGATTTTCTCATGTGGCAGCGGAACATCGTTGAGCCTTATCTGCGGAAAGACCAGTTTATTACTCACAATACAGACTTAAACTGGACAGGTTATTCCTATGGTCTTAATGGAGAAGTAGATGTCTTTGAAGATGCAAAAGCAACTACAGTACTGGGGGTAGATATCTATCATCCTTCACAATCAAAACTGACTGGAATGGAAATTGCCTTCGGGGGAGACCTGACTCGTTCTGCTGGAAAAGGAAACTATCTGGTTCTGGAAACTGAAGCACAGGGATTTCCGGAATGGCTTCCTTATGACGGTCAGCTCCGTCTTCAGGCATTTTCGCATCTTGCAAGTGGCGCCTCTATGGTTGAATACTGGCATTGGCATTCAATTCACAACAGTTTTGAAACCTACTGGAAAGGTCTGCTTTCACACGATTTCGAAGAAAACGAGACCTATCAGGCTGCAAAAACAATCGGAAGAGAGTTTCGGGAACTTGAACCTCATCTTTTAGGATTTCACAAAAAAAATCGCACTGCGATACTTGTCAGCAATACTGCACTGACTGCGGTCGACTATTTTCCGATTTCTGGTTTTTCTGAAAACACATTTAAATACAATGATGTGCTGATGAACATCTATTGTGCGCTTTACAAGAACAACGTAGAATGTGACATTCTGTTCCCGCAGGATGCCGAAGAACGGATCAGTAACTATGATCTGGTCATTATTCCTGCACTGTATGCAGCTTCTGAACAACTTCTGAACCAGATCTGTCGATACACTGAACGTGGAGGACATGTATTAATTACCTATAAAAGCGCTTTCTCTGATGAAAACAGTCGTGTATGGGCAGATCGTCAGCCACATCATCTGACAGAGGTGTGTGGAATCACATACAGTCATTTTACTGTTCCTGATAACGTTGGACTGATCAGTACAGATCAGTCCGTTCAGGGAGAGGCTTCTCAGTTTATGGAACTTCTGAAACCAAATAAAGATGTAGAAATATTGGTCAGATATACGCATTCTGCGTATGAACGTTATCCGGCAGTTACCAGGCATTCTTACGGCACAGGATATGCAACATATCTTGGATGTCAGCCGGATTCGGATATGCTTTCATGGATCGTTCGTAATACTTGTACAAAGGCAGACGTGCTGAATTCCAAAAATATCTTTCCCATTATTGAACGAAGAGGAAAAAATGGGCAGGGGAAACAAGTTGTTTTCATTTTCAACTATTCCGCAAAAACTCAGACAGCATACTGTAAAGCTGGAATGCGTGAACTGATAAACGGCGGCCTCAGCACAGATACAATCATTATTGACCCCTGGAATTTCGTCATTCTGGAAGAAACAACCTAACTGTATTTCTTACTGCTGCATGTGTATTCTCTGATTCATGCAGCAGTTATTTTCATGTAAGTATTCTTTTTCTCATTCCGATACAAATCGATGCTTTGACAGCACGTTGACAAATAACAGATTCTTTAATAGAATAACGCAGGATACAGAAAAAAATCGATATTCTGTACAAATATCTGACAGATAGGAGGCATCCGAGTTTGATATGGAAAAACCCTCATCAGAGATCCAGAAAAACTATACAGGAAATAATAGTCAAGATCTTGAGCATCTTTCTCGGAGAATACTCGAAACAGAGACTAACAACGAATTGTTTCAAGACCTGTTCGAGCTTGTGATAGACCTTCTACAACAGTCTCAGACAGGCCCTCTGTTTGATGCGTATTTTAAAAAGAAACTTGAGCAAATCCAGTCTGTCTATGAGAAAGCCTGTCATCTGAAAGATATCGGTTTTTACGAAGAAGCATTAAATGAAATCAACGAAATTGTTCAGAATATCATGCCGATGAATGAACTCTTTCAGTCAATGAAATACGATATACGCAATTTCAGTAAACCTTTCGAGCACGACCTCTATGAGATGATGGAGCCATCAAAAAAGGTTTACAACACGCCAATCCCATACTCCGGTTTACTGTGTCTTCATGGAAATCTCCTGATAGCACTTGGCAGAATCGAAGAAGCAATTACATCCCTTGCTCTCGCTCTGAACTGGAATCCTGTCAGCCATGATGCTTCTATCCTGCTCGCTGAAGCCTATAAGTTTACTAACGATATTGATATGCTGTACGAGCTGACAATCAGCCGGTTTTCCAGTGCTTATTCAAAAATCCATCTGGCAGAGTTGTATTACAATTTGGGATATTACTATGGAACAGAAAACCGACCGGAAGATTCTGTCGCCTGCTTTACGCTCTGCAGTCGTTATGGCGGACAGGAAATAGCTGCATCTGCTATCTATCAGCTGGAGAAGAGATACAAAAAATCTTTTCAGTGGGCAAGTGAAGCACAGCTCAAGAAAAGCGCCGAATCCTGCGGATACCCCCTTGTTCCCGACAGTCGAATCATTCAGCTTGCCAGAATGAATGCAATGCGCTCCTATCTGGATGGAGATAACGATCAAGCTATTTATTATACGCAGATTGCACTTGATCTTTCTGATTCATCAGAAGACGCATCTTTTCTGAACTTGCTTACGGCATCATCTTTCATTATGTAACCGTAAATAAATCAATTCTAATTATTTCATCTTCGAAAGGAGCTCAATCTCTATGTACATTATAGACGATGGAATTCGACTGAATGCGATTCTGGACAGACCGGAAAACAGTCCAGAGAAGCAACCGCTTCTGCTGATTATCCATGGTTTTACAGGTCATGTAATGGAAAGACATATCATCGCTTTTGCAGAAGCCGCAAACGATCTGGGTATTGCTACACTACGTGTTGATATGTACGGACACGGGAGCAGCGATGGTCAATTTGAAGATCACACTCTGTATAAATGGTTAACCAATGCATTAACTGTCATCGATTACGCCAGAACTCTGCCTTTTGTATCCGATCTCTATGTAGGCGGTCATTCTCAGGGTGGTCTGACTACTATGCTTGTCGGTGCTATGAAGCAAGACGTTCTTTCTGGTATCCTGCCGCTCTCCCCAGCCTGGATGATTCCGGAATATGCCCGAAAGGGAGAACTGCTCGGACAGTTCTTCGATCCGTATCATATCCCGGATATTCTTGGTGTCTGGCATGATAAAACTCTGAAAGGCAATTACGCCCGAGTTGCACAGATGATTCATGTTGAAGAAGCAATCGAACGTTTTCATAAACCCGTACTCCTGGTTCATGGAGATGCTGATGAAGCTGTTCCATATGAATATGGCGTTAAAGCAGCACAGATGTACACAGACTGTGAATTTGTCACCGTCCCTGGAGATACACACTGCTATGATTACCACCTTGATGTCGTTACAGATGCCGTTAAGAAATGGTTTCGTAAACATCTCTGCATCAGTGAATAGGGAAAACGATTCTGTTATTCCGTTCTGACGGTCATACAGTCTATGTTCGGATACACATTATTTGTGCAGATTTTCTCATATAGATTTTTTAAGTCAGCAGGGGAGTGTCCTGTTGTTTCGAATCACAGCCTGTCGTTTTTTCCCATTTTTCAAAAAGGAGAGACTTTGCGTCTCTCCTTTTTTTACCAAAAGCCTGAAATCATTCAAGTTTCATCTCTCTTCTGAGAAGATCGAGTGCCTTCTGATGGCGTAGTTTAACAGCACCATAGCTCAGACGCAT
>CACXHF010000289.1 GCA_902767305.1 uncultured Eubacteriales bacterium | reverse complement strand
TCCCACGGATATCGCTGCATGGCAAGCATGCAGGAAATGACCTGTTCACACTGACTGTCTCTGTTCACGAAGATGTACCTCCATCCCATTTTCATCTGTTTCCTGTCTTATACATTTTGCCCAGTTTGTTCAGGAGGATCCTGAACAGGAGCTGAGCATTATCGGAAACCTGTCCTCCGGCGAAGAAGATCCGGATGTCCAGGATGTACGAGGCGGCCGGGCAAAACGGAACGGGCTGTGACAAACCGTTACGCTTTGCCACAGCCCGCTTAATGCCTTCCTGCCTGAGATGCTGCTCAGACGGCTTTTATTTCCACACAGGTTTCCAGATCCGTCGAATGGAACCTGACCCGGATTACGCCTGCACCACAGGCCCGGATCGCTGCACGAATGCGGCCTTCATAGGTCATTGCGGTTGTGTCGTAGTAATTTTCTTCATTACATGGGGATGCGCTGCCAAAGCCGGCCAGGTATCCGGGACCTTCCACTTCGACAGTGACCGGGATGGCGTCAGCAGGATTGAGATTGCCAGCCTGATCAAGGACACAGACATCGATAAAGGCAATATCGGATCCGTCCGCCGGAAGTTCTGCCTCCCTGCTGCTCACGGCAGCGGTGAGGAGGGCGGCTTTTGCAGCAGTGACGATTTTGTCACGGCCGATCTCTTTCCCGTTTCTGTAAGCCACGGCTTCAATGATTCCCGGTTCATAGATCGTATCAAACAGGGTCATTGCCCGCTTTGTTCCGCCGGGGATCCCGCGGGCTGCCGGAGTGCCGTTGATGAGGAGCTCCACTTCGTCCGCATCTGCATAGACTTCAACGATGACACCCTTGCCCTCATAGCCGGGGAAATTCCAGCTGCGGACGGCATCGGAGAAGACCCATTGAGACTGGGACTTCTTTTTGCCGTAATGCTCTGCCGGCTGTACGGCGATGTACGGTGCAGTTCTGCGTCCCCAGATGATTTCCCGCCAATAGGAGGCTGGCCTTCTGTCACCGGTCAGATTGATGTCACCGCAGTAGGCGGCCTTGAAAGGATAAGGAGCATACATCATGCCCATGGGGCTGAGACTCTCGCCATACCCTGTTGCGCCGATGCCGGTCTCGCCAAGGTAATCCCAGGCGGTCCAGTCAAAGTCACCGATAACGTAAGGCAGTTTCATGACTGCCTCCCAGTTTTTATCCAGGTCGGGCGGATTGGTTTCAGAGCCGACCAGAATCCGGTTGGGATATTCTGTTCCCTCTGCTTCATACCTGGCCAGTGCATAGTTATACCCGACGATGTCCACCTGACCTGCCGCTTCCTCTGTCAGTTTGGCAAACATGGGGCTCTGCATCAGCTGTGCCATCGTATCGCCCATGGAGGACATCATGGTGTTGATTTCTCCGCTCTGCTGCGCGTTGTCTGCAGGCGCCATTTTTTTCAGCTGGTTCATTCCGGCCAGGAGCAGGTTCAGGGAATTGGTGGTATACCGGGTGGGATCCAGAGCCTTGATCCGGTCGGCAAACTTTTTGCCCCAGGTGGTATCGATCGTGTTCCCGGTTTCCGGAATTTCATTTCCGATGGAGTACATGATTACGCAGGGATGGTTTCTGTCCTTGCGGACCAGGTTTTCAATGTCGTGTTCCCACCACTCTGTCAGATGCATGCTGTAGTCATAAGCCACTTTGGAGGAGGTCCATACGTCGGAGTATTCATCCATTACATACATGCCGTACTTGTCGCAGGCACGGAGCAGATGACGGCTCATGGGATAGTGAGAACTGCGAATGGCGTTGAAACCGGCTTCCTTGAGTTTCTTTACGCGGTATTCAGCCGTGAAGGGGAACTCTTTTGTGCCGATGACACCGTTGTCATGGTGAATGCAGCCGCCGCGCAGCTTGACGCTCTTTCCGTTTACACGCAGGCCGTGGACCGGATCAAGCTGAAGCTTCCGGATGCCGAAAGTCCCGGTTTCGAGATCAAGCACGCTGTCGCCGGAGAGGACGTCGACCCTGTAACTGTACAGACAGGGGGAGTCCTCGTCCCAAAGGCGGGGACTGGGGACAAAAAGGTGCATCCGGTAAGTATTCTTATCACCCTCACCGAGGGTAACCGGGATCGTTCCCTCTGCGGCAGTCCTGCCTTCCTCATCAGTGAAAACAGTCCGGAGGAGAAGATGCTTCATCTGCATGGTGTCATTTGCCAGCTCAACGTCCACATCCACCGAAGCCATATCCTCGGAAATGTCTGCCGGATGGACGAAGACGCCATCCGGTGCAATGTGGACCGGGTCAGCAATCATCAGGTTCACATCACGGTATATGCCGCCGCCCGTATACCATCTTCCGCTGGGAACGCCGTTCTTTACGATAACCTTGATTTCGTTCGGCTGTCCTGTGTGGACAAATCGCGTAATGTCGAGATAGAAGTTGCTGTAACCATAGGCACACTTGCCGGCAAATGCATCATTCACGTAGATGAAAGCATTCTGGTAAACCCCTTCAAACTCAATCCATATGCGTTTCCCCTCGTTTTCCGGTGCGAGGTTAAGCGATGTTTTGTAGAGGATGTTCTCCTCATGAAAATAACCGTTTCCCGGACCGTTTGGTTCCTGTGGATTTCTGGGAATCTCGACCAGATGATCATGGGGAAGTGTGACCGGCTTTGTAACTGCGCCGCCCCCGAAAAGAGCACTGAAGGCAACACCGTCTCCGATCTCGAGTGTCCAGCCCTGATTAAATTTCTGTTTCTGCATTGTTTGTCTCCTCTCCAATGATTATTCAGACCTTCCGTTTTTCGCAGTCCTGTCCGGTAAGAACAGTGTGACGAATTGACAGAAGGGATTGATTCCGGAACGGGATACAGGTATGAAAGGATGTCTGATTCATCAGCCGGTTCACACAGTGAGCAAAGCAGGAGCTGTGCCTTTCAAACGGACTGATGCAGGAACTCTTTTTCACGGCAATCCGTTTTCCGCTTCGCACGTTAAGCGCCGGAAACATCTGCATGCCGGAGATGGACCCGGTTCATTTCAGCGGGTGTTCATGGAAGCCTGCTGTTTTCCTGCTGGTTCGGCATTTTATGAAGCATTTCAACAGGCCGGAATTCCCGGACTGCCATCTGGCATTGACTGGAATACGGTCCGCTCTTTACCTGTTCATTTCCTGAACAGTGCACATGCGCAGCGGTTCGCTGAAGAGCACCTCATGTGCAATTCCCTCCAGACGCAGCTCTTCGAGAAAACTTTCAAAGTATCTCGTTGATGAAAACGGCTGCAGGAAGGAAAGAAAGAAGCTGTGGTTGATACAGGTCACTTCGCACAGGATGTCTGTGATCTTCGACAGAGAGGTGACGAGATACAGCCCTTTGACATAGGGATCCAAGGGTCCAAAGCTTCTGCTCTTCGGATAAGAAACGCAGATACTCGCCTGAGCGGTATCGGACGGGGGAACTGGCAGCATTTGCTTAATCTGCTTAATCTCCCAAAGGGTATTTTCCGGCTGTGTCTGCAGAATCAGCTGTCCGTGAATCATGGTACAGGTCAGGCTGATATCCTTTAAATCCATGTCTTTGGGGAAAGCCAGAAGAGTGCCGCCCACAAACAGCCGATAGTTGTCCAGGTTTCCAAGAATTGCCTTCTGATCGGTAACCACGCAGACCGTGATCGGTTTTTCACAGTCCGGATCATATCGCCTTGCCGCTTTTGCCAGCAAAACGGAGAACAGTACATTGGGACTGGCATCCTTATCCCTGCAATACATCATGACCTGTTCTTCAGGGAATTTCAGATAAAAAACCCGTTTGTCTACGGGATTTCCGCGAACCAGACGGAAAAAATCAGGGACGGGTTCCTTTCTGTACAGCGGAGTTTCAGCCCCATCGACATCCAGTTCCCGGAACGGATTCCCCGTTTCTGATTCCGGAATCACATCTCCAGGCAGACGGAATCCGGCAGGATCAAACGTCTGTCCGGTTGTCCTTGACAGATATAAAAACAAGGTGCTTTTGATATAGGGCAGTACTCCGTCTCCATCTGTCAGAGCATGAGGAATTTCAAACGCCAGCCGATGGTCCTCATACTTCCAGGCCGCGAGATGGTAGTTTGATTCTCTGGAATTCAGACGAATCGGTTCCCAGGTGTTCCGGACGGTCATCGGGAGGGGATTCGGCACCGTGATGACGTCGCTTTCTTTACAGACAGCCCTGACGTAAAAGTACGGGAAACGAATGCGCAGTTCCTCAATTACCGATCGCAGGATCTCTCCATTCACCGGCTCGTCCAGGGAGACGATTATGCCCATGATATTGACATGTTCAGGTGAGGAAAAATCCAGGTGTGGTTCATAGTATTCCAGCATTGATCATCACAGCCTTTTTCTCATGAGTGCTGCCCCTGAGGATTCAACAGGCTGCCCGGTTCCCTTCTTCCTGGTTGTCCGCTGCATATCGCAGCCGGATCCTTCCGCCATCTTCTGAAAAAGTCCGGCGGACAGGCAGTTCCCGGTTCCGTGACAGTTCACACAGGGAACAGATGGGCCTGCGCCCGGATGCTGCTGAGCTTTCGGGGAAATAAAACGGGATTCCACATTGAATGGGAACAGTTCTTTGACCTGTACAGAATTCACCTATGACCTGATAAGCATAACACAGATTCCTGAACAATTCCACCCGATTGCAAAAAAAGGCGCATGCGAAAGGTGACCGGTCAAATCAAAGTGATGCGCGGATCGGACGGGCAGGAGGTTCAGAAGGGAATGAAATGGATCGCTGCAGCCGGATTATTCCGGCAGGTTTCTCCTCTTTGATGAATGTAAAAACAGGCAGGAGACTTACCTCCTGCCTGTCAGAATTTTTTGATACGAAGTGCAGAAAAACAGCATTTTCAATCGGACAGGGCAGCGGGATTCTTTTCAAAGAAGCGCGTCATTTCGTCAATCGGGACGGGCTTTGAATACCGGTATCCCTGCAGATAGGAGGCGGACATGCTGCAGCAGCGCCGTTCATCCTCCTCGGTCTCGACTCCCTCAAAGAGCACCGAATAGTTCAGTTCGGCAAACAGCTGCGACATGCGCTTGACGATGGTGGCAGGTCTGGAGTCGGTTTTGCTGGCAAGGGTCATGGTGCGGTCGAACTTGATGATGTCAAAGGGCAGCTGCATGATTCGTTCCAGACTTGAATAACCGGTTCCGAAATCGTCCAGATAGAATTTGATTCCTTCTTTCTGGAGAATCATAATCTTATCCTGAATCAGCAGGAAGTTATTTTCATTTTCAGATTCGGTCAGTTCCAGCGCAATCTGCCTGCACGGGATGCCGCAGTAATGGATGATTCGCAGGACATCCTCACAGAACGAAGGATTCTGCAGTTCTTCCACGGCGATATTGACAGAGATGCGGGTGAACTGGTATCCCTCCATTGTCAGCAGACGAACTTCCCTGCAGGTTTTATGGAGAATAATCTCGGTAAGAACGTGAATGAAGCCATTTTCCTCAGCGACAGGAATAAACTGATCAGGGAATACCAGACCGATTTTGTCGAGTTTCAGACGCATCAGTGCCTCTGCCGTATCGTAACGCTTCTGTGAGACGTTATAGACCGGCTGAGCATAAACCAGCACACGAGGATCGTTCAGGTCATGGCGGGTGTAAATATCTGTGAGTTCGCTGAGAATATATGCATACCGGTTATAATTGTCTTTGTCCGCTGCGTCGGCGCTGTAGATGGTGTTTATTTCCATCGAATGATGGAGATAGCGGATTAAACTGACATAGTCGAGATAGTCTACCTGATCGACGGAATGCCCGACGACCATTTTGTAGTCATAGTGGAACTGTTCAAAGGCGTTATGGAAAATCACGGTGGCTTTATGAAGCCGTTCGGTTTCATTCGGATTTTTCTTTTTCGGGTAAACGAGAATGTAATGTCCTTTTCCGATAAAAAACAGGATGGAACCACGGAAAATGGTCAGTGCGTTCCGGATAAAGGACTGTACTTCATCCGGAAGTTCATCTGTGGTCTGATAAAAGTCGGGCAGATACAGGCTGATAAATCCGAAGGGACGATGTGCTGCCATGGAACGCCGCACAAAGTCATCCAGAGATGTCCGGTCTACAGCACCAATATGTGTATCGTACGGGTTGGCATGGAGAAAATAGAACATGGCCATCACGGGAAAACAGAAGGAGACAACCGTGAAGGAGGATTGTCCGTTCAAACGCTGGACAAGATTAAGCCCAATTGCCAGCAATTCGGTAAGAATAAAGCCGATGATGACCCGTTTATAAATCCGTTTCCGGACATAAAACAGCATGGAAAGGTTGACGATGACAAAGATGAGATAACCGATGGAGAAAACACTCGGGCCGATGAAAACCTGTCCATCTGGTCCGATTCGAAAGACCTTTCCGGTAATCGTTCCCTGCAGATCATACAGCAGAAGCAGAGACCAGAGAATACCGACAACTGCATAGGTACGGCGTTTATCCGGTTCATTGAGACGGGTGACCACTGCAAGATAGGCAACGTAGAGCGCGAGTACGGAGAACATTGCCGTATGCATGATGAGCCGCGACACATAGATCGGAACAGTAAAGGCCGGCTGCCAGGAAAGGCGCATTGTCCGGTAAATGATGCTCGAATAGGAGGCAGCGAGAAGGGAAAGGAGAATCCAGAGAAAAAGTCTGAAGCTTTGGGTTCTGCGTACATAAGAACAGAAAACCAGAAAGAACATGGTCCAGCAAAAGGAAATGCAGATAAAATCTCCTATCGGGGAATAGACGTCCATAATGATTGCATTTGACAAAGCGGTTCATCTCTTTCGGATAGTTGTGGAAATCAATCAGAGTCCGTTAAGTAATCAAAAACAGATTGTAAATAATTAATCGGTTTCTATTGTAGCATTTTTACAAATGAAAAAACAGAGCGAATTTCAACAAATGCGCGGACCGTTTCTAAATGTTTCCTTTTCTTCCGAAGATTTCGTTTTTCAGACAGACCAGATTGTGATAAAAGAGAACTGTATGGAAGGGAG
>CACXHF010000288.1 GCA_902767305.1 uncultured Eubacteriales bacterium | reverse complement strand
TTCAAGCTTGCCGGTATGCCTTTCCTTGATTATTCCAATGCTTTCGTTATGAACACCGCGAACACCAAGTTCAGCGACCTTCCTTCCATGGTTGCCTACATGAAGGAGCATCCGGGCGAGGTTACCTTCGCAACTGAAACCGGTTCCTTCACCCATCTGCACTGCGTCGCTTTCGAGCAGGCTGCAGGCGTTGAGTTCTCCATCGTGGATGCCGGCACGGCCGCTCAGAAGACCACTGAACTTCTCGGCAACCGTCTCGACGTCATCGGCACACAGGCCGGCCTCGTCAAGGACTACTATCAGACCGGTGAGTTCAAGTGCCTGGGCCTCCTGGCTGACGAGCGTCTCGAAGGCGCACCGGATATCCCGACACTCAAAGAGCAGGGCTATGACGTTGTGTTCTCCAAGTTCTTCTATCTTGCTGCTCCGAATTCTGTGGATGACAGCGTGATTAATGCCATGAATGCCGGACTTTCCAAGGTTCTGGACAATGCCGGTCTGCGGGATTACGCTGTGAAGCAGTGGGTCAACATCTCCAGCATGGCTCCTGATGTTACGGAGAAGTATTATGCTGAGCAGTATGATCTCTATTCCAAGTATCTGGCCGACTACATCAACTGATTGATTCGAGTTTAAGAAGGGCTGCCAAATGGCAGCCCTTTTCGCATATCGTCTGTGCGCCGGGAAAGAACAGAAAAAAAGAGGTTCCCATACCCGCCGGGGTACAGGAACCTGCAGATGATTCAGTGCTTACCACTTGAAAGAGCGGCCGAAGCGCTTTTCATAGTCGTTTGTGGTGAGAATTTCAGTGCTGGTAGAAAATGATTTTGCAAAAGACGTTGCCTTGTCGCGGGGGGCGGGTCCGATGATTGAACCGTCCTGACGGACAAGCCAGAGTTTATCACTGCCGTCATCTACAATTACACCGCCACTGATTTTTTCGAGATCACTCATACTAAGCTCGGTCATGTTCAAAACTTCCTATGTTTATCATAAATGATTGTCCATTTAAGCGGAATCATCATTCAACCGGTTACACCTGTATATACGTACTATCCGGGCAAGTGGCAGTCGTGAGCTCTGTTTTTTTCAGATGCCAGGCCGGAGAAGCAGATAAAATGTACAGGAACGGACGGAATGGATTCCGTTCCGGAAATCGGGAAATGACCGGAAAAGGATCGGTCCGGATGGACCGGTCCGATGCTCTTTCAGACTTCCATTAGATGTTATATCCGGCAAGCTGAGGCAGCCAGAGGCTGATCTGAGGAATGAAGGTAATCAGCAAAAGAGCAATCAGCATGCAGATATAGAAGGGAAGTGTGGCTTTAACTACTTTTTCCATCGGGCGCTTGGCGACAGCGGAGCCGATGAACAGCACCGCGCCGACCGGCGGGGTCAGCAGACCGATACCACAGTTGAGAACCACCATGATGCCGAACTGAATCGGGTCAATACCGATGGAAGTGGCCACCGGCAGCAGAATCGGGGTGGCAATCAGGATGATCGGTGCCATATCCATGATCATGCCCAGAACCAGCAGAATCAGATTCAGCAGCAGAGCAATGACGATCGGATTGGAGGAGATCGAGGTAATCAGGTTGGCAGCCTTGGCCGGTACATGCAGCAGCGTCAGACAGTTGCCGAATGCAGAGGAGAAGGCGATCAGGATCAGCACGATGGCCAGTGTTTCCACGCAGCTCTCAAGGCTCTTCCATACGCCTTTCCAGTTCAGGCCCTTATAGACGAACACGGAAACAAACAGGGAATAGATAACCGCGATAGCTGCGGATTCGGTCGCAGTGAAGAGACCGCCGACAACGCCGAAAACCACGATCAGCACTGCCAGGAGTGCCCAGATACTCTTTCCAAGCTGTTTGAAGAAATTGATCAGTGAGAATTTCTCGCCCTTGGGGTAATTCCGCTTGACGGAGATGATGTAGGAGCCGATCATCAGGGAAAGAGCGAGCATTGCGCCGGGCAGATAACCGGCCATGAACAGAGCACCGACGGAAATGCCGCCGGCTGTGGTCGCATAAATGACCATGTTGTGGCTCGGCGGAACCAGCAGACCTTCGCAGGAGGAGGTGATGGTGACCGCGGTGGAGAAGTCGGCATCGTATCCCTGATCGACCATCATGGGGATCAGAATGGAACCGAGGGATGCGGTATCTGCAGACTCAGAACCGGAGATGCCGCCGAAGAAGTAGGAGGCAACGATGTTAACCATGGCCAGACCGCCGCGCATCCATCCGACCAGCGAGTTGGCCAGTGCAATCAGCTTGTCGGAAATACCGCCTGTTCCCATCAGAACACCCATTGTAATGAAGAAGGGAACTGCCATCAGGGAGAAGGACCAGACACCCTTGACCATCTGCTGGGTGATCGTCTGAAGCGGCTGTCCCATGGACATCATGCAGAAAATCGTGGAAAGGCCGACAGCATAGGCGATCGGAAAGCGAAGGAGAATCATGACGAGGAAACTGCCGAGCAGGATCAACGTAGAAAGAGCTTCAGGATTCATACTCAGGCAACCTCCTTCCGTTCACTCGGAAGCCAGAATCTTTCCAGATGCTGGAAAATCTGTTCCAGTTCAAAGATGATCATGCTGACACCGGCAACCGGTACCGGCAGATACTGCCAGAACTTGCTGAGACCGGGAATGGAGGCATACTTGCCGCGCAGACTCAGGGGAGAGTTGCAGAAACGGATACCATAGATGACCAGGCAGATGCCCAGTGCCATGACGGCAATATCCGCCAGAAGATCCAGTACCTTGATGACCTTTTCCGGCAGGTATGTGTCAAATGCTGTCATCCGGATGTGAGCCCCTTTCCGGATAGCCAGACTTGCAGAGAGCACGGTCATGTAAACCATCAGGGTCAGAACAACTTCCTCACTCCAGTGAGGGTCAGTGATAAAGGGAATATAACGTCCGGCGACGGACCAACAGGTAATCAGAATGTCTCCGACCAGAAGAACTTTGCAGACAAACATCAGAATTTTATAGGTCAGGTCGTAGAGCGGCCTGATCTTTTCAAGCGTGCGGAAAACAGAGGGCACGTTGTTTGCCTGATTGCTGGAAGTTTGGGGCAAGACAGACACTTCCTCTCATTAGATAGATAAAGGGATGTGGGGGTTGCCCACATCCCCTGAATATAATTCGACTTTCCGGAGATTACTTCATGGCAAGGATCTGCTCAAGAGCAGCATCTTCGCCGTTGATGTTGGCCTTCAGAACGTCCTGCACTGCCTCGACCCAGGGAGTCTTGTCAGGCACTTCGATTACATGGACGCCTTCAGCTTTCAGCTGCTCGAGGACTTCCGCTTCCTTGGTTTCGCTTACCTGACGGCAGACCTGAGATGCATAGGTGGCAGCTTCCTGCACCCATGCCTGCTGCTCGGCGGAGAGCTTGTTGAAGGCGGTGTCAGTGATGATCAGCTGAACAGCACCCAGAGTATGGCCGTCCATCATGAAGTAGGGGGCAACCTCCGGGAATGCATTGGACTTGTAGTTAGCAGTCGGCTGCTCGGCAGCGTCAACGACGCCGGTCTGCAGTGCGCTGTACAGCTCGGTGAACGGAACGGTCGTGGCGGAGGCGCCCAGACCGGTAACCAGACCGGTCATAACCGGGTCAGAGGAAACACGGATCTTCAGGCCCTTCAGGCTGGTGATGTCCTTAACTTCGTTCTTGAAGAAGAAGTGACGGAAACCTTCCTCGCCATAGCACAGGCCGCGGAGAGGGAGGCCGATGGTCTGGGGCTCATTCAGGAATTCCTTGGCAAGATCGCTTTCAGCGAATTTCCAGAAATGATCGCGGTTTTCGAACACATAGGGCAGAGAGAGCAGGGTGGCCTTGGTGCAGCCATACTGGCTCAGAGCGAACGCAGAAATACGGCTGATGTCGGTCACGGTGCCGCCGCCGAGCAGGTTGTCCAGAATCTGGTCCTCAGAACCCAGAACGCCGCTGGCCTGAATGTCGATGAGAATGGAGCCGCCGGAGAGCTCTTCGACCTTAGACTTGAAAGCCTTGGCCATTTCGCCGACGATGGTGCCTTCAACGGGGTTAACTTCCGCATAGGTCAGGGTGATCGGGTCATCTGCCAGCGCAGCTGTGCAGCCCAGAATCAGTGCCAGAACCATAAAAAGAGCAGCGATTTTTTTCATAATGGATCTTCCTCCTATTTTTTTAATTGCGAAAAATGACGCACATTCCTCACAATTCTTGGTGAAAGTGTATCATAATTTCAGTTTTTATTCAATCTAAAATTTCAATTTCTGAGGAATTCTTTGACAGCCGGAAAGGTGGATTCATGTATCCGGAAAACAGCCGGCTGTCCTCCTGTTCCCGGCTCGGAAGCGAAGAACTCCGGAGACGGTTTGTTCGATTCAACAGGCCATACGACAGAGCCGGGCGGTGGTCCGGGGACTCGTATTTCGGAGAAAAATATGATACACTATCATGGAAACGGGAATGAAAGATCCCGCAGATGATCGGTGCATCGGAGACGGACAGTCCTCTCATCCATGCACCGGAATGCTCTGCGGGACAGGCAGAATGCCTGGGAAGGAGCAGATATGGCCACAGGGCATGATATCGTGATACCGGTGAAACTGGATGAGAAAACGTTTCGGCGCTTTGCCCGGTTTGATATGCTGAGACTGAGAAAACGCTGGGTCAGGCCTGCTGTTTTTGCACTGATTCTGTGTGCTTTTGCCATGGTGGCACTGTTCAGCCGTCTGCCGCAGTCCGGGCTGATTGCCGCTGTGCTCCTGGCGGTAGGCCTTGGCCTGCCGATCGTGTATATCGGGATGTTTCTTTCGACGGTCAATGTGGAAGCCGAGAAATGGCATCTGGGGAAGGGACGGAAGGTTTATACCGTGACGCTTCGGACGCAGGACTTTACCGTGATCAGCCAGCAGAAAGCCGGAGAGGCAGTGACTATTTCGTGGAAGGATGCCTGTCAGGCATTTCGGATGCGGGACTGCATTTATCTCTATGGAGCCCCGACCCGTGCGTATCTGCTGCCGAGCGGACAGGCCAGCTGTCCGGATGAGGAGCTCTGGGGAACCATTATGCGGCGGCTTGGACCGGATAAGTGCCGGATCAGCCTGTGGATGAGCATACGGGGAAAGAAATAGCCGGATGCTGACATGTCCGGGTTCTGTCAGCAGCCTGCGGAGGCAGTGTACAGAAAACGAAGGATCCGTGCCCGGAACCTTCGTTTCGTTATTCATCCGGCGCATCCTGGAAATCAGAGACGGTCATGAATATCGGAGTTTCCGGCGGGCATATGCCGGACAGAAGGTACAGAGAAAGAAGAAAGGAGACAGGGGGCTTTCCGCCGGCAGACGGAGGGAAAATGTCCTCTGAAGCATCGATGAACCCACAACTGGGTGTCCGCTCTGAGGCGGTCACGGATGAGTATCTGCAGTATCTTAAACAGATGAATGTCATGCACTGCTTCGTCATGTTCAGCAATGAGCAGTCGGATTATGAGCAGGTGAACCGGATTCTTGACCGGATTCGCAGGGCGGGACTGACAGTAGATGATGCCGGAAACAGTTTTCTGTACAAGCATCTCTCCATTCATCTGGGACTTTCTGACCGGGACAGATGGATTGAAAAATACAATGAACTGAACCGTATTCTCGGAAATGCCGGTGTACCGGTAGGCTATATCGGAAACAGCCGCGTTTCTCACACGGGCTATTTTGCAGATCAGTATACCCACGGTGCACTTGGGCGGACTGTCCGCATGGAGGAAATTCTGCAGCATCCGCCGGTGGCAGATCCGCCCATCGGTGAGGAGGAGCTGTGGGAGCATTTCCGGTATCTGCTGAGGGCTGCGCTTCCGGTGGCAAAAGAGGCAGGAATGCGGCTTGCACTGCATCCGAGTGATCCGCCGTATCCCATGTATGAGGGATATCCGAGTCTGATTTACAACAGTGACTGTTTCCGGAAGGCAATCCGGATGGCGGATGAGATTGAACCCGGAGTGCTGGGAATAAAGTTCTGCTGCGGATGCTGGCTCGAAGGCGGCAGACAGTTCGGCGATATTCTGACAGATCTGAGAGAATTTGTCCGCGCCGGGCGGGTTCTGACGGTTCATTTCCGCAATGTCAGCAGCCCGCTGCCGGATTTTACGGAAACGCTGGCCGAAGATGGATACTTTGACATGATGAAAATCATGCGTGTACTGGTTGAGGAAAAATATGATCATGCGATCTATCCGGATCATGTTTTCCGTACGGATTCCCGGACCGGCGGGGATCTGGCTGCCTTTGCGTACGCTGTCGGTTATCTGAAGGGACTGATGAATGCCGCCCGCAGCGAAATCGAAGGTTAAATCCGGATTCCGGACCGGACATGGACACAGAAATCCGGATTTTTCCTGAAGGGAATACAGATTCATCCGGCCTGCCGGAATGTCGTTCAGACGAGGAAAAGAGGTGGACTCCGCATTGATCAATATCGCCTTTATCGTACCTGATCCGCTGCTGGTCAAGGTTGTAAATGATGCCTGGGGACTGTACGAAAAACTGTTCGGGAAAAGGCTGAACATGCATTATACGGTCGACTGCGCGATTGAGCCGGACGCCGTTGTTCCCAGAATGACGGATGCGGATGTTGTTGTATCAAGAGGAGGGACAGCAGCCAGTCTGAAGGCACGCAATGTACTCAAACCGGTGGTGGAGATTCCCATTACCGGCAGCGATATGATAACATCCATCCGTATGGCACTTGCAAAATACGGGAACATGCCCATTGGAGTGGTAGGGACGATCAATACGATCCGCAGCATCTACTTCATGAAAAAGGAGTTTCCCGTTCCCGTCAAGCCTTACGTTACAGCCAGTGTCAATATCCGTGATCTGGTTGACGGCATGGAACGGGCGGTGGCGGACGGATGTCAGCTGATTCTTGCCGGACACCGGACCTGCGATTACTGTGAAAAGCACAATATTCCCGCAGGACTGATCTATTCATCCGTGGAATCGGTGTTTATGGCCATTATCGAGGCGGTGCGCTGTGCAGATGTTGCACAGGTGGAAAAGCAGAACAGCCTCATGTTCCGGGCAGCTGTTGAACACATGTTCGAAGGCATTATTACGGTGGACAAGGACAACATCATCCGGACGTTCAATCCGGCAGCGGCTGAACTTCTGGGACGGAAGGTCCCGGACTGCATCGGACAGCCGGTGCAGCGGGTTCTCTCCGAGGGACGGCTGAGTGCCATTCTGTGCGGAAATCAGAGCTATACCAATGAGATCCTGCGCATTAACGGCAATAACTGCGTGCTCAACTGTGTGATTATGAATCATGACGGCAGGCGGATCGGAACGCTCGCAACCTTTCAGGAAGCTCAGAGCATTACCAATGCTGAAACCAATCTCCGTTCCCGTCTGCGCGTGAGCGGACATGTGGCCAGATATCACTTTGAGGATATCCTGGGGGACAGTCCTTCCATTCAGAAAGCCATTCGTCAGGCACGGCGCTTTGCCCGTGTGGACAGCAATATTCTGCTGATGGGGGAAACCGGAACGGGCAAGGAACTGTTTGCTCAGTCGATTCATAATGAAAGCGATCATGCCACGGGACCTTTTGTGGCGGTCAACTGTGCTGCCATTCCGGAAAACCTGATGGAAAGCGAACTGTTCGGGTATGAGGGAGGCGCGTTTACCGGTGCCAGCCGGACCGGTAAGGAAGGACTGTTTGAGACGGCACATGAGGGAACCATATTCCTTGACGAGGTCAGCGAAATACCGCTGACGCTTCAGAGCCGCCTTCTGCGCGTCATCCAGGAACGGGAAGTGCGCCGGGTCGGTGCCAATCGCGTGATTCCCATCAATGTGCGCATCATCTGTGCGACCAACCGGGATCTGCTTGAAATGATCCGGCTGGGGAAATTCCGCGAGGATCTGTATTACCGCCTGAAAGTGCTCAGCGTCCAGCTGCCGCCGCTGCGGGAGAGGGAAACAGATATGATCCGGATCATGCAGCACTACCTGACCCATTATGCGCTGAAGTTCGGTAAGGGAAACATTATGCTGTCCTCGGAGGCGGCCAACCGCATTCTCAATTATCGCTGGCCGGGAAATATCCGTGAAATCCGCAACATCAGTGAACAGCTGGCGGTGCTGTGCGAAAGTACGGAAATCAGCGGGGCGGATGTGGATGCGGTTCTGCCTGTGGAGACGGTCGTCCGGCAATCCTTTGAGGTCCGCGAGGACGGAGATCCCACACTGGACAGTATGGAAAAACGGCAGATTATTGAGGTGCTCGCCCGCTGTAAAAGCCGGAAGGAAGCGGCGGAAATCCTTGGAATCAGCAAAACGACGCTCTGGCGCAAATGCAGAGAGCTTGGACTGAGTTAGAAAAGCAGACCGGCAGTATCCTGTCATCTCAGGGGACTTCGCCGGACCGTGTGATTGTCAGAAAAAGGGCTGCGGCCTGGAAAGGGAAAAATGAAAAGAACAATTGTGATTTCGATACCTGCATTGAATGGGGAAAACCGTACCCGGATCGCCGATGCCGCCCGCTTGAAGGGCTTTGAAGCCCTGTTCTTTGAAAATGACCGTGCGGCACTGCCGGCGGCAGGTGAGGCGGAGATTATTTTCAGCGCATCTGCTCTGCTGGCCGGAAACAGTCCTTTGCTGAAATGGCAGTGCACGCCGTCGGCCGGGATCAACCAGTTTCTGGGCGATCACGTCTTTGCCTCATCGGATGCGGTGCTGACCAATTCCTCCGGGGCTTACGGTGTTACCATCGCGGAGCATGTGATCATGATCACTCTGGAAATGCTGCGGCGTCAGCCGGAATACAATGCGATTGTCAGCCGCCGGGAATGGATCCGGAATCTGCAGGTGCGCTCCATCCGGAACAGCAGGATCACCATTCTCGGAACTGGCGATATTGGCCGCGAGTGTGCAGTTCGTCTGAAGGCGTTCGGGCCTGCCGTACTGACCGGCGTCAACCGCAGCGGACGGAACAGGGATGCGTGCTTTGACCGGATCGTGCTGCAGGAACAGCTTGATACGGTTCTGCCGGAAACCGATATTCTGATTATTACTCTGCCCGGTACTGCTGAAACGTTCCATATGATGGACAGAAGCCGTCTTGCCCTGCTGCCGGATTCTGCACTTGTGGTGAATGTGGGCCGCGGGACCGTACTGGATCAGCGGGCGATGGAGCAGGAACTGCGCAGCGGACGGCTCTTTGCAGCGCTCGATGTATTTGAACAGGAACCCCTTCCGCCTGAGGATACGCTCTGGGACTGCCCGAATCTTCTGATGGCACCGCATGTGGCAGGAAACATGACACTGGCCTATACAAGGGATCGTATTGTGGAGCTGTTCCTTGAAGATTTTGAAAACTACTGCAGCGGCCGCCCGCTTGCACGTCAGGTGAACCTGGCCAAGGGATACTGATTCCATCGCCGGACAGGTTTTCTGTCAGCGGATTGCACTGCCGAAGCAGGACACAGGTTGCCCCGCATCGAACCGGAAGTCTCTGAATGAGAACAATGCAGGCGGCAAGGAGCGGGGAAATCTTTCGCGGCAGTATAGAGCTGCCGGGAAGGAGGCTTTCCATTCTCCGGGAAACGCTGCGGGGAACCTCAGAACAGATGAGACAGGGAGGAGACAATCATGAGAGCGGAAAACATTTCCATGCTGCAGGACACACTGGATATCATTGAAAAGGGCTGTTATCCGTTTCAGAGGAAAACAGTCTGTCTGAAGCTTTCACGAAGGCAGATGGAAGAAGTCCAGGTTTATCTTCCGCAGGATGTTCAGAGAATCTGCAATGCCAGGGACTTTGAGCACGTACATGGAAACAGCAGATGCGCTTACAGCTGCGAAAATGCGGATTCCTTCACGCTGGCAGGCATAAGAGCAAAGCAGCTTTCCTCCCATCCTGGAATGAAGGACGCCAGACCCATTCTGGTTTTGAATCTGGCAAATCCGGTAAATCCAGGCGGTGGCGTACGGAGCGGGGCAAAGGCGCAGGAAGAGGATCTGTGCAGAAGAAGCACACTGCTGGTCTCTCTGGAGAGCGGGGAAGCGAAAGCGTATTATCGGTATAACCGTTCTTTGAACACATATATGGGTTCGGATGCGGTGATGATTCATCCGCAGGTAGAAATTCTCAAGGATGAAAATGGCGGGATGCTTCCGGAAACCGTGATCGTCGCCGTTATGACCTGTGCTGCACCGATGCTTCGATTTGGCCTTGAAGGAATGACGCAGGAACAGTATGAGAAGCTGATGTATGACCGCATCACGGGAATGCTGAAAGTAGCCGCATATCTTGGCTATAAGCACCTGATTCTCGGTGCGTTTGGCTGCGGCGCATTCCGGAATGATGCCAGGGTTGTTTCTGATCTGTTCTATAAAGCGCTCATCGATTTTGATTTTGATGGAATGAAAGAGAAGGATATGTTCTCCGGAATTGATTTCGCAGTCCTGAGCCGTTCAAAAGAAATGTACAATTTCAAAGAATTCAGCCGGAACTTCGCGGACTTCTATCGAGATAATGATTAAGGAAAGGATAGATCGGGGGATGGAAAGAACAGGAAACCCGGAAAAGTGTCCGGATGCGGTCAGGGGCTGTATCTTTGGCGGAGCTGCAGGCGATGCTCTGGGATATCCGGTCGAATTCCTGCGGGAATACGAGATCTTTGACAGATATGGATCAGAGGGAATTACGGCCTATGAAACAGCTCAATCCTGTGGAAAGGCGCTGATATCGGATGATACGCAGATGACGCTCTTTACAGCAGACGGCCTTCTTGCTGGTGACACGGCAGGGGCTGTACGCGGCATCCGGGCGAAGCCCAGAGACTATGTCATGAAGGCGTATAAGGACTGGCTTATCACGCAGAAATCTTTTCTGAACGGGGAAAACCGGAACGGTAAACTGACTGAACATGGCCGTGTTTCGTGGCTTCTGGATGTACCGGAACTGTATTCAAGGAGAGCACCGGGCAATACCTGTATTTCTTCCCTGCAGGACGGCACAGAGTACGAGGACTATGTAAAAGCAAGAAGAAACAACAGCAAAGGCTGCGGCGGAATTATGCGCGTCGCTCCGCTGGCAGTCAGTGATCCGGAGATGGATATCAAAAAGCTGGATATGGAAGGCGCTCAGCTGGCTGCCATCACGCATGGACATTCGCTGGGATATATGCCTGCCGCGTTTCTGGTGCATGTAATTAATCGGATCGTTTTTCCGCCGAAAGAAAAAGAACTGTCCCTGAAGGAAATTGTTCTTGAAGCGAGGGATACCATTGCAGAAATGTTTGAGGGAGATCCGTATCTTCTGGATCTTGTCTGCATTGTAAACCTGGCGGTTATGCTTTCGGAAAATACGATGGCGGACGACCTGACGAATATCAAACGGCTGGGTGAGGGATGGGTTGCAGAGGAGACGCTGGCCATTTCTCTCTACTGCGCGTTAAGACATCAG